>NZ_MWJN01000020.1:0-105436 GCF_002027145.1 Microbispora sp. GKU 823
CCTCCCACGACACCTGCAGCAACAACCGCTGCTGCGGATCGGTCGCCAGCGCCTCCCGCGGACTCATCCCGAAGAACGCCGCGTCGAACTCGGCGGCGTCTCGCAGGAACCCGCCGTGCCGCGTGTACGAGGTGCCGGGCCGCCCGGGGTCCGGGTCGAAGAGGGCGGCGAGGTCCCAGCCGCGGTCGGCGGGAAATTCGCCGATGGCGTCGACGCCGTTGGCGACCAGGTCCCACAGGTCCTCCGGCGAGGCGACCCCACCAGGGAACCGGCACCCCATCCCCACGATCACCACCGGATCGTCGTCCGCCGCCCGCACGGCCGCGGCGGACGCGTCCGCGCGGGTGCCGCCGGCCAGGTGGCGGGCCAGGGCGGCGGGAGTGGGGTGGCTGAACAGCGCGGCGGCGGGGAGGTCGGCGCCGAAGGCGGCGTTCAGCCGGTCACGCAGCTCGACCAGGCCCAGCGAGTCGAGGCCGAGGTCCCGGAACGTCGCCTCGGGGTCGACGCGTCCCGGATCGGCGAACCCGAGCACCGCCGCCACTTCCTCGATGACGCGGCGCTCCCCGGCCCCGGTGGAGGGTACGGCGGGAAGGGCGGTGGAGAGGGCGGGCGGCGCGGGAACCGTAGCAGGAGCCTGAACGGAGACCGGAGCGGGAGCAGCGACGGCCGGTACGTCCCCGCCCGGGGCCAGCCAGTGACGCTCGCGCTGGAAGGGATAGGTCGGCAACGGGACCCGGGGGCCGCCGGGCGGGAAGACGGCGTCCCAGTCGAGGCGCGCCCCGGCGGTGAACAGTCTGCCGACGGCGGCTTCGACGTCGTCGTCCTTGCCGAGGACCGGCACGAACGTCGCCTCCGCCCCCAGGGTCTCCCGCCCGGCCGCGCTCAGTGCCGTCCCCGGTCCCGCCTCCACGAAGATCCCGGCCCCCAGCGCGCTTAGCCGGGTCAGGCCGTCGGCGAAGCGGACCGTACGGCGGGCGTGCTCCACCCAGTAGCCGGCCCAGTCGTCCGCGCCGGCGAGGTCGAGCGGTTCGCCGGTCACCGTCGACACGAACGGGATGCGGGCCGTGCCGTACGTGAGCCCGTCGAGCACCGCGCGGAACTCGCCGAGCGCGGGGTCCATCAGCGGCGAGTGGAAGGCGTGGCTCACCGGGAGCCGCCGGGTCCGGTGCCCGCGGGCCACGGCGAGGGCGGCGACGGCGTCGAGCGCCGGGTCCTCCCCCGCGACCACGACCGACCGCGGGCCGTTCACGGCGGCGACGACCGCGAGGCCGTCCACCTCCGCGAGCAGCCCGGCCGCCTCGTCCTCCGGGACCCCGACGGCGAGCATCCCGCCGCCGGTGGGCAGCGCGTCCATCAGCCGCCCCCTGGCCGCGATCAACTCGGCGGCGGACGGCAGGTCGAGCACGCCCGCGACGTGCGCCGCGGCCACCTCTCCGATGGAGTGACCGGCGACGAAGGACGGCTCGACCCCGAGCGCCTCAAGCAGGCGGAAGGTCGCGACCTCGACCGCGAAGATCGCGGGCTGGGTGAAGGCCGTGCGGTCGAGGAGCCGGGCCTCCTCGCTGCCCGGCTCGGCCCAGACGACGTCCCGGAGCGGCCGGGGCAACCGCTCGCCGAGCGCCGCCGCGGCCTCGTCGAACGCGGCCCGCCAGGCGGGGTGGTCGCGGTGGGCCCGCCGTCCCATGCCGGGCCGCTGGCTGCCCTGCCCGGGGACAGCACCGCGACGGGCGCGGTCCTGGCCCGGCCGGTGACGAGGCCGGCCGCCGGGCGTCCCTCCGCCAGCGCCGCCAGCCCCGCCGTCACGTCCCCCGTGATCGCCGCCCGGTGGTCGAAGGCGGTCCGGGTGGTCGCGAGGCTCCGCGCCAGGTCCGCCGCGCGCCGCCCGCCGAACGACCCGTGCCCGCCGGACGACTCCGACCCGCCGGAAGCATCGTTCGCGGTGGAAGCCGCGGCATCGCCGGAATCCTCACGCCCGGCGGACACCCCGTGCGCGGTCGAAATGTCAGGCGCGGCCGAGTTGTCCCGTCCGTCGAGGAGGTCGTGCCCGGTCAGGAGGTCGCGCAGCCTCGCCGCCTGCTCGCGCAGCGCCGCGCCGGTGCGCGCGCTGAGCACGAGGAGGGGGTGTGCGCCCGGCACGAGGGAGTCGCGGTCCGGAGATACGGCCTGCTGCGTGGAGGGCGTCCCGCTCTCCTGCCGGGGCGGTTCGGCGACCACGATGTGGCAGTTGGTACCGCCCATGCCGAACGAGCTGACGCCCGCGACGAGCCGCTCGCCCTCGCGGGGCCACGCCCCGCCCGTGCTCCGGACGGACAGGCCCCAGCCGTCGAAGTCGATCTCCGGATTCGGTTCGGCGAAGTTGAGGCTCGCGGGCAGCCGCCGCCGGTCGACGCTCAGCACGGTCTTGATCAGCCCGGCGATGCCCGCCGCGCCCTCCAGGTGCCCGATGTTCGTCTTCACGGACCCGACCTGGAGAACCGGCCCGTCACCGAGGCGGGCCAGGCCCAGGCCACGCGCCTCCACCGGGTCGCCTACCCGGGTGCCGGTGCCGTGCAGTTCGACGTACTGCAGTTCCGAGGGCGCGACGCCGGCGGCCGCCCACGCCCGCCGGAGCACCTCTGCCTGGGCGCGCGCGCTGGGCGTGGTGAGGCCGTCGGTGCCGCCGTCGTTGTTGACCGCGCCGCCGAGCAGCACGGCGTAGATCCGGTCGCCGTCCTCGACGGCGTCGTCCAGCGCCTTGAGCAGCACCAGCCCGGCGCCCTCGCCCCGGACGTAGCCGTTGGCCCGGCGGTCGAAGGTGTGGCACCGGCCGTCCGGCGACAGCCCGCCGAACCGGGCCACCGCCGCCGTCCCGGCGGGGTCGACGATCAGGTTGACGCCGCCCGCGAGCGCGAGGCGCGACTCCCCGCGCCGCACGCTCTCCGCCGCGAGGTGGACGGCGACCAGCGACGACGACTGCGCGGTGTCGACCGCGACGCTCGGCCCGCGCAGCCCGAGCGTGTACGACACGCGGTTGGCGATGATGGCGCGGGTGGTGCCGGTGAGGGTGTGGCGGCCGATCTGGGAGCCCCGCGACAGCACGGCGTACTCGTCGGCGATGGAGCCCACGAACACACCGGCAGGCGTGTCGCGCAGCGTGGCGGGCACCACCCCGGCGTCCTCCAGGGCCTCCCAGGCCAGTTCCAGGACGAGCCGCTGCTGAGGGTCCATGGCCGCGGCCTCGCGCGGGGAGATCCCGAAGAACTCCGCGTCGAATCCGGCGATGTCGTCGAGGTAGCCGCCGTACCGCACGCCGGGGTGCTCGCGGGCGAGGTCATCGAGCAGCGCGGACCGCGCCCGTCCCTCGGGCACCTCGCGGACGGCCGCCCGGCCCTCCTCCAGCAGCCGCCACAGGGCGCCGGGGCCGGGTGCACCGGGCAGGCGGCACGCCACTCCGACGACCGCGACGGGCCGGGACACCTGCTGGTCGGGGCTGATCACGTCGTGCCTCACTCTCAGTCGTGGTGCGGGCGGCCGGCGAGGGAGCTCAGACGGGTACGGCGAGCCCTCGCCGTACCGTCTCCGCGACGTCCTCCAGCCGCCGGGTCAGGTAGAAGTGATCTCCGGGCAGGACCGTGAGCCGGAAGGGGCCGGTGGTGTGCTCCCGCCACCGGTCGGCCTGGGCGATCGTCACCCGCGGGTCGCGGTCGCCGACCAGCGCCGTGATCGGGCAGCGGACCCGGGCACCGGGTTCGGGCAGGTAGGCGCGCAGCGCCCGGTAGTCGCCGCGCAGCGCGGGCAGCACGAGCTCGCGCAGGTCCGGGCTCTCCAGCACCTGCCGGGAGGTGCCGCCGAGGAACAGCACCTCCTCCAGCAGGGAGCGGTCGTCCCGCAGGATCGCCGGGTCCACGCGGGTGAGGGCGGGGGCCCGCCCCCCGGAGACGAACAGCCGCTCCGGGGGCGTGCCGAGCCCCCGCTCGGCCAGCAGCGCCGTCTCGAACGCGACCAGGGAGCCCATGCTGTGCCCGAAGAACGCCGTCCGGGCGCCGTCCGGCTCCCCCGCGATCACCTCGGCCACCCGGCGGGCCAGCGCGCGCACGTCCTCCACGGCGGGCTCGCGCCGCCGGTCCAGGCGTCCGGGGTACTGCACGGCGAGCACGCGCACCGCCGGCGCGAGGGCCCGCGCGAGCGGGACGAAGAAGCCTGCCGAGCCACCGGCGTGCGGGAACGCCACCAGGCAGGGGGCGTCCGGCGCGGCCGGGGCGTACTCGCGCAGCCAGTCGCCCCGGACCCACGCGGCGGCGGTCACCGGCCTGCCCCCGCACGGGCGGCCTCCAGGGCCGCGGTCAGCGCCGCGATCACCTCGGGATCGGCGTCGGGCCGCATCCGCTGCACGGCGAGCAGGCTCCACACCCGGGTCTCGGCGAGGTGGGAGGGGGCGCCGTGCACGTCGTCGTGCTCGACCAGCCGCAGGTCCCGCACGTGCCGCTTCAGGCGTTCGACGTCGCCGGGAGGGATGATCTCGTCGCGCCGGGCGGTCACCGCGGCGAGCGGCACGGTGAGCGCGGCCAGGTCGGCGTCGCCGAGGGCCCAGTCGCGCACGTGGGCGAACACGGCCTCCGGCGGCACTCCGGTGAGATGCGCGAGGGTGTCGCGGGTGATCTTCGGCACCCGGGCCTGCCAGGCGGCGTCGGTGAAGAAGTCGTGGATCGGCGGCCCGTTGCCGACCACGCCCCGCACCCGCGGGTCGCGCAGCGCGGCGGTGATCGCCGCGTGGCCGCTGAAGCTCAGCGCGAGCAGGTACGTCTCGCTCACCCGGGCCCGGCCCTCCAGCGCGTCGAGGATCGCCGGGAACAGGGTCCAGGCGTCGGGGCCGTACCGGAGCGGGCTCTCGCCGACGCCGGGCAGGTCGGCCACGACCCCGGCCATGCCGAAGGACGCGATCTGCGGCAGCACCGCCCCCCCACTGTTCCTTGGGGCTCACGATGCCGCCGGTCATCACCAGCAGCGGCCGGGGCCGCTCGGCCGACAGCCCCGCGGCCCACACCCGCACCGGGACCCCGCCGACCTCCACGACGACCGGTTCCAGGCCCGGCACGCCGCGCCGCCACCGGTCGAAGGCGTCCAGGGCGCGGGCGAGCGCCCGCTTGCGGCCCGGACCGTCGACGTACGGGAACCGGCCCATCGTGTAGTACTGGGCGGCGAGGGCCGTCTGTCCCGCCGCGTCCCACTCGTCGCCGGCGCGGATCCACTCGTACGGCCAGGAGCCCGGCTCGTCGCCCGCGTCCGTGGTGACGCGGTCCAGCAGGGCCGCGTAGTGGTCGGCGGGCAGGCCCTGCGAGATCGCGTGCGCCACGACGAACCGCTTGAGCTCGGTCAGGTCGTTCATTCCTCGTACGCCTCCAGCGCGTCCTTGATCTCGGTGAGCACGTCGGCGGCCTCCGCGCCGTCGATCACGCGATGATCGAAGGCCAGCGACAGGCGCATGACCGGGGCGATCACCACCGCCCCGTCCCTGGCCACCGGTCGGTCGGCGATCCGGCCCACCCCGAGGGTGATCGTGGTCCCGCCCACCGAGTGGAAGGCGTCGACCGCGCGGTGGCCGAGCGAGGTGACGCTGAACGTGCCGGTGATCGCGGGCCGGCGGTCGAGCAGCCCGGCCGCCTCGCGGAACCGGTCGAGCGCCTCCCGCCAGGGCAGCCGCCGCAGCGCGCGGATGCCGGCGAACTCCTCGGCGGTGCCGGGGTCGGCCGCCGCCGCCCGGTCCAGGTGGGCCTGCACGTCGGCGAGCGACGCCGACTCCAGCCCGGGGATCACGGTCGCGAGCACGACCCGGCGGCCCTCCCACGTCTTGTCGAGGGTGACCTTGGCCGCCACGGTGTCGTAGGACGCGATGACCGGGTCGAGCCCGCCGTGGATCGCGGCGTTGGCCTCCGGGTGCTTGGCCAGGACACCGGCGGCCGCGTGCACGACGTAGGAGACGACCGAGCGGCGTCGTCCCGCCCGGCGGGCCCGCTCGCGTCCGGCGACGATCGCGGTGGCGTCCACCTCCGTGTCGAGGAACACCGGCGAGAAGTCGCGGATCTGGTCGAGGAAGAACAGCGTGTGCCTGCGCTGCGGAGGGAACGGCCGCCCGGTCATCGGTTCACCAACTCGTAGATCGTCTCCAGGCTGGCCGCGTCGAGGAAGTCGGGCAGCGACAACGGACGGCTGACCCGCTTCTCCAGCAGCACGAGCATGGTCAGCAGGTGCAGCGAGTCCCAGCCCGGCACCTCGTCGAACGTCCGGCCCAGGTCCTCGGCGGCCACGGCGAGGCCGATCTCGTCCCGCAGCAGGTCCACGAACTCCGCCCGGCTGATCGCGGCCGTCATCACACACGCTCCAGGGCGAGACCGGACCTGATCCACTTGCTCGACTCGATCGCGACCGCGATCGCCCGCGACGGCCGCGCCATCGCGGGCAGCAGCCGGTCGAGCTGGAAGAACAGCAGGGCGTTGCCGTTGTTGCCGGTCTCGGCGACGCAGGAGACCTCCTCGGCCGCCGGGAAGGCGAGCCTCGCGGTGATCTTCGCGGTCATCGTGACGGACAACTGCGGCGGCAGGAGGTAGCCGACCTCCGCGCGATCCCAGCCGAGGTCGTCCAGCAGTTCGTCGGCCGTCTCCTCGGCGAGCACCGGCACGTGCTCCTCGATCGCCTTGTAGTCCTCGCTGGCCGGGGCCTCGCCCGCGTCGCGGTCGGCCAGGCCGTACCAGCGCAGGGTCTGGCCGGGCGCGCGGCCGAGGCCGGACAGCCGGGTGAGCACCGACCGCAGCACCGGCGCCTCCGGGTGGTCGCCCACGGCGAGTACGGCGGCGCCCGCGCCGTCGCCGAACAGCACGTAGTTGACGAGTTCGTCCGGCGGCAGCGCGGTCAGGTCCGCCTTGACGTCGTAGTGCTTGGCGATCACGTCGCCGCCGATCACCAGCGCCGTGCGGTACCGGCCGGTGGACAGCAGCGAGGCCGCGACGTCGAAGGTCTGCACCGCACCCGAGCAGCCCGACTGGAGCTGGAACGTCGGCACGCCGTCGATGCGGAGCCGGTCGGCGACGACGTTCACGGTCGCCGGCATGAGCGTGTCGGGAGTGGCGGTGCCGAGCACGACCACGTCCACGTCCTCGGCGGACACGCCGGCCCGGGCGAGCGCCTGGGCCGCGGCACGCTCACCGAGATCGGCCAGGCTCTCGCGCCGCTCGCCGGTGGACAGGTCGACCGCCAGGTGACGCGTCCGGGTCCCGATGAACGTGTCGACCCACTGCCGCCACACCTGGTCCATGCCGAACGCCGCGGCCAGGGCGGCGGTGTCGATGGGCGGGCCGGGAAGCGCCGTACCCACCGACAGAAGTCGTACCGGTATGTCCCCCATGCGCTCCTCCAACGAGTCGCGTCCGTGCCGCCCGCACGCTGCGCGGCCACGGCCGGGATGGTGACCCGGATCTACTGATCACTGCTCAAACGCTAAGAGCGGCCACTAAAGCAGCCCTAAGCCCCGGATTTCGGGCACAGGAGTCACCGTGAGCGCAGTCACCGGAGCCGGGACCAGGGGGTGGAGTGTCGCGCGGCCCGCGGGCAGTGCCGCCCGCGCCGGGCCACCCCTTCGGGCAGGATCCGCCTGATTACGGGACCGGCAGGATCTGCCGCGGGCGGCCCGGAGGGGTCGCCCGGAGCTTCCACTCGCGCGGGTATCCCACCGAGACCTCCTCGAAGCGGACCCCGTCGTGCCAGGTGGTCCTCGGGATGTGCAGGTGGCCGTACACGACCGTGGCCGCGCGGAAGCGCAGGTGCCAGTCGGCGGTGGCCTCGGTGCCGCACCAGATGGCGAACTGCGGGTATCGCAGGATCCGGGTCGGCTCGCGGACCAGGGGGTAGTGGTTGACCAGGATCGCGGGCAGCCCCTCCGGCAGGTCACGCAGCCGCCGCTCGGTCTCCTCCAGTCGCGCGGCGCACCACGCCTGCCGCGACGGGTACGGGTCGGGGTGCAGGAACCTCTCGTCGCTGCACACCACCCCGGTCTCGTACGCCTGGGCGAGCGCCTCCTCGGCGGTCCGCACGCCGGGGGTGCGGAAGGTGTAGTCGTACAGGACGAACAGCGGGGCGATCACGACGGGGCCGCCGGCGCCCTCCCAGACGGGATAGGGGTCCTCGGGGGTCGTCACCCCCAGCGAACGGCACACGTCGACCAGGCGGCGGTAGCGTGCCTCCCCCCGTAAGGTGACCGGGTCGCCGGGATGGGTCCACAACTCGTGGTTGCCGGGAGCCCACACGACCCTCGCCCAGCGTTCGGACAGCAGGCGCATCGCCCACTCGAAGTCGGCCAGGAACTCGCACACGTCGCCGGCCACCAGCAGCCAGTCGTCCGGCGAGGACGGCAGCAGGCCTTCCAGGATCGCCCGGTTCTCCGAGTAGCCGATGTGGAGGTCGCTGATGGCGAAGAGCCGTGCGCTAGACAACGGCGGCCTCCGTGCACGCCCCCTCCGGCCGGTCGGCGCCGGTGACGTCACAGGCGGTCAATCCGGCCAGACCGGCCAGTGTGTACCGGAAGGCCAGTGTGTACCGGAAGGCCAGGGCGTCCAGGAAGGCGGCCGGCCGCCGCCCGGGCGGCGCGCCGGACCCGAGGGAAGACGGCCCGATGTCGATCGCCTCGCCGATCGCCACTTCCGCCTCCCGCCGTCGACGTTCGGACTGCCGGTCCGCATACTACTCGCCAAGATCGGAGCAACGGTCCGATCACGCCTCGCGGTAGGCCTCCACGGCCTTCCGCACCGACGCCGGGCGACGCGGCAGGTGGCGGTGAACGGCAGGCCGCGCACCCCGCCCGCGCGAGGTCTGTCGGGCCGGCGGTCGGCTCGTCCCCTACGGCGGGTGAGGAGGTGTCAGGGCTGGATGTTCTCCAGGTCCTCCAGGAGGCCGGGGTGCGTGGGCTGCCACCCGAGGACCTCGCGGGTGTGGGCGCTGGAGGCCGGCTGGTCCATGGCGAAGATCGGGCCGAATGGGCCGAAGTTCTCCTGCGGCACCGCCTCGACCGGCAGGCCGAGTCGCCGGCCGATGACGGCCGCGATGTCGCGTACCGCGTCGCCCTCGTCGGCCACGGCGTGCCAGACCGTCCCGGCGGGCGCCGACTCGAGAGCCAGCCGGAACAGGACCGCCGCGTCGAGCGCGTGTACGGCCGGCCAGCGCTGGGTGCCGTCGCCGGGGTAGCCGGACACGCCGGTGCGGCGCGCCTGATCCGTCAACAGGCCGGCGAATCCGCCCTTGCCCTCGTTGTGGACCGTGCGCGGCATGCGGACCGCCGTGGCGCGGACACCGCGCGAGGCCAGCTCCAGCAGCGCGTTGACCGAACGGCCGCGACCGCCCACCGGTCCCTCGGTCGGCGCGGGGTCGGCCTCGGTGGAGAGGCGGCCCGGCACCCAGGGCGTGCCCGAAACCGTGACGATCGGACGATCGCTGCCGAGCAGTTCCTCGCCCAGAACGGCGAGAGCGGCGCCCTCCTCGGCGATCGACTGCGCGACGGCCTCGTCAGTGCTGTAGTCGCCGCCGAACGCCAGGCTGATCACGCCGTCGCACTGTGCGGCGCCGGCCCGCAGGACGTCGAGGTCGGCCAGTTGCCCGCGCAGCACCTGGGCGCCGGCGTCCGTGAGGGCCTGCGCGGACTTGTCCGAGCGGGCCAGCGCGAGAACGGTGTGACCGTTGGCGAGCAGTTCGGCGACGACGGCGGAACCGATGGTGCCGGTGCCGCCGGTGACGAAAACGTGCATGGAACTCTCCCGAAGTGACGAGACCTTTGTCACATCACTCTACACACCGACGGGACACATGTCCCATCACCTATGATGTCCTCCATGGCCCGATGGCAACCGGAGACGACCCAGCGACTCGTCGTCGCGGCCGTCGACCTGTTCACCGAGCAGGGGTACGACGCCACCACGGTGGCGCAGATCGCCGAGCGCGCAGGCGTTACCAAGAGCACCTTCTTCCGGCACTTCGCCGACAAGCGCGAGGTGCTGGTCGCCGGACAGGAGACCCTGAGCCGGTTGCTCGCCGAGGGGATCGCCGAGCGCCCGCGAACGCCAGCCCGCTCGAGGCGGTCGCAGCCGGTCTCGAACGCGCATCCAGCGTCATGGGGCCGGCGAACCGCGAACTCGGCCCCCGCCTGAAAGCAGCCGTAGCGGCCAGCGCCGAACTCCAGGAGCGAGACGCACTCAAGAGCGTCGGTCTCGCTGCCGCCATGACCGCCGCGCTCATCGCCCGCGGCGTCCCGGACCCGACCGCGCACCTCGCGGCCGAGCTGGGAGTCCTTGCCTTCAAGCGCGGGTACGCCCAGTGGTCCGAAGGCGATCGGGATGACGCACGAGGGCTCGCGTACCATGCGTTGGCCGCCCTGCAGGATCTGCGCGCGGCAACGGCGTCGCTGGGTTGATAGACGTCGTACCGACCAGGAACCGGGGCAGGCCGGGTCGGTGGCGATGACGCGGCGGCGGACCGTGTAGCCGTACCGGCTCGACCCCGCCGGGCGCCGAGGCGGCTCGCGGAGCCAGGCGGTAGTGGTTCTGTTCGCGGGAAGTGACCGCACCTGGCCGGTTACCGTTGCTTCGCATGACGCACACGGAGATCGAGATCACCGCGGAGCTGGTGCGGGATCTGCTGCGCGACCAGCACCCCGACCTGGCTGATCGCCCATTGCGCCTCGGCGCGCGTGGCTGGGACAACCAGTTGTGGCGGCTCGGTGACGACCTCGCCGTCCGGTTGCCCTGGGCGACGCGCTCCGCGGACGCGCTGCTGCGCAAAGAGTACGCCTGGCTGCCCGCCCTCGCCCCGCGCCTCCCGCTGCCGGTTCCCGTTCCGCAGCGCCTCGGCGAGCCCTCCGCTCTGTTTCCACGTCCCTGGATCGTCACCACCTGGGTGCCGGGCGAGCCCGCCGACCGCGCCCCCGTCACGCGCGCCGCGGAGGCGGCCCACACCTTGGCCGCCTTCCTGACGGCTCTGCACCGACCCGCCCCCGACGAGGCGCCCGCCGACCGCTTCGGCCGCGGAGGGCCGCTGGCCGATCACGCCGAGGGTTTCGCCAAGCAGCTCGCCTCGGCCACCGAGATGGGGCTCGTCCCCGACCCGGACGCCGTCCGCGCGGTCTGGGAAGACGCCGCCGCCGCGCCCGACTGGGCAGGCCCGGCGCTATGGCTCCACGGCGACCTGCATCCCGCCAACATCCTCACCGCGGACGGCACCTTCTGCCGCGTGATCGACTTCGGCGACCTCTGTGCGGGCGATCCGGCCTGCGACCTCGCCGCCGCCTGGATTCTGCTGCCGGACGGCGCCGCCGACCGCCTCCATGACGCCTACCAACCGGCCCCGGCCGCCGCGACCCTGCGCCGCGCCCGCGGCTGGGCGGTGCTGCGAGCCCTCAGCGGCATCCTCATCGGCGAAGCCGGCGTACGCGGCCGCCCGGGCGGCAAGGCCACGTGGGGCCCACCCGCCCACGCGGCACTGCGGCGCCTCGTCGCAACGGCCCACCGCTGACCGCTGAAGTCTCTGATGCCCACTTACACTGTTACGACGATTACAACGGGATGGACGTAGTCGACCGCGGGGAGGGAATGAGCCGATGAGCCTTCGTCAGTTCGAGTACGCCCTGGCCGTTGCCGAGGACGGCTCGGTGACGGCGGCGGCGGAGCGCCTGCACGTCGCTCAACCGTCGATGTCCCAGCAGATTCGCAGCCTGGAGCGGGAACTCGGCGTGAAACTGTTCGCCCGCACGCCGACCGGACTGGTCCCCACCGTGGCCGGCCGAGCGTTCCTGCGGGAGGCGGAGGTCGCGGTGCGGGCCTCGCGGCGGGCGAAGGCGGCGGCGCGGGCCCATGCCCACGATCTGGTGGGCGAGCTGGTGGTCGCGGTGCAGATGGGTTTCGGCACGCGGCAGCTGCCGGGCGCGCTGGGCGCGCTGCGCCGCCGCTTCCCGCGGCTGGAGGTCACCGTCTTCGAGGAGCCGAGCTCCGCCGAGCTGGAGCGGCTGGGGCGCCGGGGCGTGCTGGACCTCGCCCTGATGGCGGCGTGCGAGCAGTCCCCCGACGACGCCCACCACCTCGGCGACGAGGAGTTCGTCGTGGTGCTGGACGCCGGGCACCGGCAGCTCGCCGCGGACCGGGTCGAGCTGCGCGAACTGGAGGGAGAGCCGTGGGTGAGGTTCGACCGCGACAGCGCGCTCGACGGTGTGCTGATGAACGTGCTGCGGGACAACGAGCTGACCCCGACCACGGTCGCCCGCGTGTCCCAGACGGCGACGGCCGTGCGCTGGGCCGCCCACGGGCTGGGAGTGACGCTCGTCCCGGCCTCCGCGGTGCCCCACGGTTACGAGCACCTCGTCCGCCCGGTGTTCCCGGTCGTGTCCCAGCCCGTCATCGCCGTGGTCCGGCCCGGCCCGGGCCCGGCGGAGACGGCCCTGCTCGAACTCCTGCGTCAGGAAACCTGGCACGACTCCGCATGCTTCTCACCGGTGTCCTGACGACCCGGGCAGGAAGCGGGCGCCCCCAGGAGCGACCGGTGCGGCCCTGTGGCAGAACGGCAGGACGAACTCAGAACTGGGTTGCGCCTCCGTCCGCGACAAACTCGGCGCGGGTGGTGTAGGCCGCTTCTTCGGCCATCCCGCTTTCCAGAATCCCCATGTCGACGGGACCGGGACGAATGGCGATGTGCCGGGTTTTCCCTTGAGTTTTTCCGTACCGGCGTTCTGGAATGCCGTCGGCGTCAACCCCTGGGGAATTCGCCGCCGTCCACGACGAGATTGCTCCCGGTCAGCCAGCTCGCCCGGTCGGACACGAGGAACAGCACGGCGTGGGCGATGTCGTCGGGCTGGCCGTCGCGCCCCAGCGGCACGGCGGTGCCGTTCTGGTCCTGCGCCGCGTCCAGGCGCGCCCACTCCTCCCGCGTCCGTTCACCGCCGGGGGTGGCGACTCTGCCGGGAGTCACGGTGTTGACTCGGATTCCGAACGGGGCCAGCTCCAAGGCCAGGCCCCGGCTGTAGTTCTCCAGCGCCGCCTTCGCCGCCGTGTAGTGCAGGAACGGCGCTACCGGGGTGGCGACCGCGGCCGAGGAGACGTGCACGATCACCCCCGAACGCCGTTCCCGCATCCCCGGTGTCAGCAGCGAGTCCAGCCGCACCGACGCCAGGAAGTTCAGGTCCAGCGCGTCCTGCCACTCCTCGTCGGGGATGGCCGAGCTTCCCTTGTGCGGTCGCGCTCCACCCACGTTGTGGATCACAATGTCCACGCCGCCGAGCGCCTCCTGCGCGGCCGCGGCGAGCGCCTCCGCCCCAGCCCTTGTCCGTACGTCGGCCTGCACGAAGGTGGCCCCCTCCGGCACCGTGCTCGTCGCCCACCTGGCGGTCGTGAGCACCTCGGCACCCGCGTCCAGGAGTTGGCGCACGACGGCCGCTCCGATTCCGCGGGAACCACCCGTGACCAGAGCGCGCTTTCCCGCGAGTTCTCGAATTCCCGATCCATTCTCGATCGCGGTCATGCTACCCGTCCTTTCGATCGCGTTTCAGTCCGCTCGACATCAGAAGAATCGACGTGCCCAGAGCGCGAATCTACGAAGAAATCGCGGTGAGCAACCCGTCGAGCTGTTTCACGGTACGTCCGGAAAAGAACGAGAGGCAAAGACGGAATGTAAGCAGACGCTATAGGCGATACCTATGGCGCCCGGCCCCTCCCCCCAGAGACCGGCGCAGGAGCCGCCAGATCCCACACACCGACCGGCCTCCCGCGACCTGCTGCCGGGAGCCACCGGGGCCGCATCGTCCCCCCGGCCGTCCACAAGCCGGGACCCCTCCCATCGCGGCGGTTGGCACCGAACCTTTGGGGCTGGGGAGGAGTCGAAGAAGACAGGGCGCAGTCGCGCCTTTTCCGATCGCCTTCGCCAAAGGAGCCTGTGACCGATGGCTCGGTGGTTGTCCCGGCGTTCCCACGCTTTGCAGGGTGTCGGGTCGTTCGCGTTCTTCACGGCCTGGTTCGGCATCCTGATCTCGATGCTCGTTGCCCAGGTCTTCGGCATCGTGTCGGCCCTGGACCTCGGGCGGCACGGCGTCCACACCACCGGCGTCGCGCTCTCCACCCGCTCGGAGACATGGAACGACGCCGACGGCGACCCCGTCACCGTCCACTACACGAAGATCGGTTTCACGGTGGGCACGGAACGGCACGTCGAGGAGATCTCCGGCCGGTACACGACCGGGGAGAAGGTCCGGATCGTCTACGACCCCCAGAGCGTGAACGTCGTCAGGAGCGAGGAGGACACCGGCCTCGGTGGACTGGTCGGGGATTTCGTAGGGGTCGCCGTCCTGCTCGCCATGCTCGTCTTCGGCGTCAGCTTCGCCATCTCCTGGTACCGGGAGTGACGATTCGTCAGCAAGCCCGGCCGGAGATCCGGCCGACCAGGTCGACGCTCACGACGGACCCAGTCTCGTACCACCAACCGGGCCACTGATCGGCCGCGGTGGCGATGCGGGTCACGACGTCGGCGATCGCGTCGGCGGTCATGCGCCCGTCCGGGTCGCCGATCGGGCACCTGCCGTGGATCAGCGGCGGGGCCGCGGCCTTGCTCCGGGAGCTATTGGTTGTGATCGTTAACATAGCCGAGGGCTCTCAGCCCTTAACATGGACATCCCTCGCATTGGTATCGTTCACATCGGCAGGGTCGGTGGGGAAAGGGTGTCTTGTGGCAGGTAGCCGTCGCTCGGGGCGTCCAGCGGTGATCGGGGACGTCGCACGACTGGCCGGGGTCTCCAACCAGACCGTCTCCCGGGTGCTGAACGAGCATCCGAATGTCCGGCAGGACACCCGCGATCGGGTCCTGGACGCGATGCGGAGGCTCGATTATCGCCCCAACCTGATGGCCCGCGGTCTGGTCCGGCAGAAATCACACATGCTGGGTGTGATCAGCTTCGACTCGGTGCTGTTCGGACCGGCCACGACCCTGCTCGGCATCGGGCGCGCGGCCCGGGCCCGCGGGTATGGGGTGACGATACTCACTCCGGAGAGCGGCGACCGGTCCAGCATCGTCGACACGGCCGCCTCGCTGGCGAGCCAGGCGGTCGCCGGGGTGGTCGTCGTCTTCCCATCCCAGGCCGCCACGACGACCGCGCTGCTCAGCCTCCCCGCGGGGCTTCCCGCCGTCGCCGTCGAGGCGGCCCCGGACGACGCGATCCCGGCCGTGCGGATCGACCAGTTGACAGGGGCTCGGATCGCCGTCCAGCACCTGCTGGAACTCGGCCACGAGACGGTGTGGCACGTCTCCGGCCCCCGCGACAGACTGGACGCCCAGGCCCGGGTCGACGGATGGCGCGCCACGCTCGAGGAGGCCGGCCGTACGACACCTCCGGTCGTCGTGGGCGACTGGAGCGCGGAGTCGGGCTATCGGGCCGGCCTCGAACTCGCCGAACGGCCGGGCATCACGGCCGTCTTCGCCGCGAACGACCACATGGCGCTCGGCCTGCTGCGCGCGTTCCACGAGCGGGCATCCGGGTCCCTGAGGACGTGAGCGTCGTGGGCTTCGACGACATCCCGGAGGCGGGTTACCTGATTCCCCCGCTGACGACCATACGGCCCGATCACGAGGAGGTCGGGCGCCTGGCCGTGACGACCCTGCTCGGTCTCGTCGACGAGACCGAGCAGGACGCCACCGCTCCCCCGTACGTCGTCCCTACGCTGGTGCGACGCCGCAGCACCGCCGCACGCTGAGGGGCGTTACTGGATGCCTTCCTTCACGAGGGTCCACTGCTGGCAGGCGCAGCCGGTGTCGCCCCACTGGTCGGCGATGGCGCCGTCCGCCGTGGAGTTCTGGTAGATCTCCAGCAGCTTCCCGCTGTTGCGATTGGGAACCTTGTAGTAGCCGCTGTCGGTCGGCGTCAGCGACCAGTGCTGGTAGGTGGCGCCGTTGGAGGATCGCTGGTCGGCCTGGGTGCCGTTGGCGGTCGAGCCGGACGGGATCTCCAGCAGTTTGCCGCTGTTCTTGTTGGTGAAGGTGTAGTAGCCGGAAGTGCCCGCCGACGAGACCTTCCAGATCTGGGTCATGTGGTCGGTGTCGCCCCACTGCCCTGCCCCGGCCCCGTCCGTGGTCAGGGCGGACGCGATCTCGAGGTACTTGCCGCTGTTGCGGTTGACAATCTTGAACTCGCCCGGGACCGCGACTCCCGACCGGTGGACGTCGATGAAGTCCAGCTCGGCGTAGGTGCCGTTGTAGGAGAACCGGATGGTGTTCGTGCCGGCGTTCAGGGCGGTGGTGAACTGCGCCCAGCGGAACCGGCCCCAGTCGTAGGTCGGCGGGTACGACAGTGTGAAGGCGGTGCCGCCGTTGACACTCACGAGGTGGCTGCTCGTCGCGCCGGTCCCGTTGTCGTAACGGACGTTGACCGTGTACGTCCCGGCCGGCGCCTTAACGTCGAACTGGACGTAGCTGGTCGAGTAGTTGATGTTGCCGATCTTGGCGCCGTTCGAGGCGTCGGCGTGGGTGACGGTCGAGACGTTGTTCACCGTGGCCCGCTCGGCCTCGTAGTGGTCGGCGTTCAGCGGGATCGTGCCGACCCGGATGTCGTTGTACGTCGTGGACGCGTTCTCCACGTTGGTCGCCTGGTAGAGCGTCGTGCCGTCGGGGCTGACGTCGATGCCCTGGGCGAAGCCGGAGAAGAAGCCGCCCTGGGTGTCGGAGGCGTCGTAGGTCACCGCGAACGGGAGCCGTTCCCAGTTGCCGAGCCCCAGGTTGTAGTTGACGAAGAAGTCCTGGCCGCCGTTGATGTTGCCCGAGCTGTCCAGGCCCCACTTCGACGCCACGACGATCATGCCGTTCGGGCCGCCGGCCGGCACCCAGCGCACGTACGGCGAGGAGCCGATGCCCCGGCCGTCGGCGAGCTTGATCTGCGTGCCCAGCCCGCTGGGCCAGGTGACGCCGTCGTCGGACAGCTTGTAGTAGACGGGAGCCGTGTTCAGCGTCTGGCTCGGCCGGTTGACCACCTCGTACGTGGCGATGTACTTGCCGTTCGGCAGCTTGGCCACGGTGATCATGCCCGGCCTGTCGCTCTTGTTGCCGACGGCGGCCACGTTCACGACCGGGCCCCAGGTCAGCCCGCCGTCGGTCGACTTGCGGTAGACGACCGCCTGCAGCACCCCGGACGCCTTCTGCCGCTCGTCGGAGAAGTAGCAGACGAGGTTGCCGGACGCGTCGATGTTGAGCGACGGCTCCCACACGGTGGTGGTCGTCGACGTCGGGCTCGGGTCGTAGACGGCGGGACCGCCGGTGTCGACCGTGCTCAGGTACGTCCAGGTGGAGCCGCGGTCGGTGCTCTTGTAGAGCACGATCCTGCTGCTGGACCTGTCGGCCGGCATGAGGTTGCCGGCCAGCAGGACGGTGCCCGCCGCGAGGCCGCCCACGGCCTGCGGCAGCTCGTACAGGAACGGCTGCGAGGTCAGCGTGAGCGAGGGGAACGTCGAACTGGGGACGACGTCCGAGACGTGCGACCAGGTCGAGCCGCCGTCCGTGCTGCGGTAGATGGGGTAGACCTGGTGGCCGCTCACGTAGACGAGCTGGTCGTAGGTGACGAGCAGCTCGCCGTTGTGCGTCCCGTTGTTCTTCAGCGCGATGATCTTCGCGTACGTGGTGCCCGCGGGGTCGAAGGCGCTCCCCGCGGGCGGCGAGTAGACGAGGGAACCGTTGCCGGTCGTCACGGCCTGCGCCGTGCCGACCGGCACCAGTAACGCGGCCAGCAGCACGAGCGTGGTGAGGATCGCTTTCACACTGTGTCCTTCCGTTCCATTCGAAGGGCGGTCCACGACTCGGGGGCGAGCCGCAGGATGGTGGCGCTGGCGTCGTCGGCGGCGTGAGCGGTGAAGGCCCCGGGTTCACCCGAGCCGGCGGCCGTGAGCGTCCAGCCGTCGAGCACGGCCAGCCGTCCCGGACCTGCCTGGGCCAGGCGCACCTCGGCGGGCTCATTCGAGCGGTTGGTGACGAAGACCGCCAGTTCCTCGGTCTCCTCGTCGTACGTGGCGGCGACGGCCACGGCCGGGACGTCCCCGTGCCGTACGGTCGCGACCTCGGGGCAGGAGACGACCGTACGCAGGCTCAGGCCGTGGGCGAGCCGGGCCGCCAGCGCCGTGGGGTAGAAGATGGTCTGCCGCCGGGCGGCCCCGCCCACCTCGGTGAGGATCGGCGCGCTGACGTTGACCAGCAGCGACAGGCAGCCGATCTTGACCCGGTCGGCGTTGTTCAGCAGGGCCACCAGCAGGTCCCCGACCACGACCGCGTCGAGCGGGGTGTAGACGTGCTCGGTGATCGGGACGGCCACGTCCAGTTCCCGGGCCGAGATGTCGACCACCGGGTCGCGGGTCCACACGTTCCACTCGTCGCAGGACAGGTTGATCTTCTTGCTCCGGCCGAGCCGCGCGCCGACCGCGTCGGCGGTCGCCACGACGTCCCGGATGAAGCCGTCGAGGGCGGCGCCGGACCCGAGATACCCCGCGCGCTCCCCGTCGTTGAGGTAGTACGCGTGCAGGGAGACGTAGTCGGCGACGTCGTAGGCCTGCTCCAGGACGTCGGCCTCCCAGTAGCCGAACGTCGGCATGTGGCGGTGGCTGCTGCCGCAGACGACCACCTCGATCTCCGGGTCGATCATCTTCATGGCCTTGCCGGCCTCGCGGGCCAGCCGGCCGTACTCGGTGGCGCTGGTGTGCCCCGTCTGCCAGGGACCGTCCATCTCGTTGCCGAGGCACCACAGCGGGACCCGGTGCGGCTCCGGCGTGCCGTACGATCTGCGCAGGTCGGACCAGCGGGTGCCGCCCTCGACGTTGCAGTACTCGACCAGGTTCGCGGCGTCCTGGACGCCCCGGGTGCCGAGGTTCACCGCCATCATCGGGATCAGGCCGCCGCGCCGCGCCCAGCCGAGGAACTCGTCGGTGCCCACCTCGTTGGGCTCGATGCCACGCCAGGCCAGGTCGATGGTCCGGGGACGGTCCGCGACCGGCCCGACCCCGTCCTCCCAGCGGTAGCCGGACACGAAGTTCCCACCGGGGTAGCGGACCAGCGTGGTCCCCAGCTCGCGGACCAGATCGGCCACGTCGGTCCGGAATCCGTAGGGGTCGGCGCCGGGATGACCGGGCTCGTAGATCCCGGTGTAGACGCACCGGCCCATGTGTTCGACGAACGACCCGAACAGCCGCCGGTCGACCGGACCACGGTGGAACTGGGTGCTGATCGTGATGTCAGCGGTGAGCAATGAGACTCCCGGGTTACTTGACGCTCCCGGCCAGCAGCCCCTTGATGAAGTGGCGCTGGACGAGCAGGAAGATGATCACGGTGGGGATCGTCGCGATGGTGCAGGCCGCCATGAGCTGGCCCCACAGGTCGAAGCCGCTGGAGGTGGACCCGCCGGTGACATTGGTGGCCAGGCCCGCCAGCAGCACCGACACCGTCTGCCGCGCCGGGTCGTTGACCGCGACGATGGGCCAGACCAGGTCGTTGTAGATGTTGAAGAAGGTCAGCACGGCGAGCGCGGCCAGGCCCGGCCGGATCACCGGGACCACGACCGACCAGAACGTCCGCAGCGTGCCCGCGGCGTCGATGGCGGCCGCGTCCAGCAGTTCGTCGGGCACCTGGCTGATCGTCTGCCGCATGTAGAAGACGCTGAAGGCGTCCACCGCGCCGGGCAGGGATCAGCGCCTGGTAGGTGTTGATCCAGCCGAGCTGCTTCATCTCCAGCAGCAGCGGGATGACCAGCGTCAGCGTCGGCAGCATGAGGGTCAGCAGGACGACGCCGAACAGCAGTTCCTTGAAACGGAAGCTGTACTTGGCGAAGCCGTACCCGGCGAGGGGGCACAGGACCATCGTGATCGCGCCCTTGACCGCGACGACCAGGACGGTGTTGCCCAGCGCCTGGCCGATCGGCACCGAGCCGAACATCGCGCGGAAGTTGTCCAGCGTGAAGGGGCCGACGCCGAGCGGGTCGTTCAGGATGCTCGCGCCCGGTTTGAGCGACGAGACGACCATCCACCAGATCGGGTACAGGAAGACGACGACCGCCAGCGCGACGAGCAGGTAGCCGGCGCCACGCCGCAGGCCGGTCATCTCGACTCCCGGAAGACGCGCACGGCCGCCAGCGAGAGGCCGAGCACCATGATCACCAGCAGGAAGGTGTTGGCCGCGCCGGTGCCGAGGTCCGAGGCGCCGATGTGCTGGAAGAGGTACAACCCGGTGGTCGTGCTGCTGTTGTAGGGGCCGCCCCCGGTCAGCACGTACGGTTCCAGGAACATCTGTGAGATCCCCAGGGTCGAGATGACCACGAAGAACGCGATCGCGTGCCGCATCAGCGGGACGGTGACGGACCAGAAGGTGCGGACGGGGCCCGCGCCGTCGAGCGCGGCCGCCTCGTAGACCTCGCCGGGGATGCCCTGGATCGCGGCGAGCATGATGATCAACGCGAACCCGCTGCTCTTCCACAGCACCAGCAGGGCGATGGTCACCTTGGACCAGCCGGTCGAGGTCAGCCACTCCACGGACGGCAGGCCGGCCATCCCCAGCAGGTGGTTGACCACGCCGTAGTCCCGATCGAAGATCAACACGAAGGCCTGGGCCATCGCCGCGAGCGGCGTCACGTACGGAATGATCACGGCGGTGCGCAGCAGCCGTTTGAACCGGAGCTTCGCCCTGGACAGCGCCCCGGCGGCCACGATCGCACCGATCGTCTGAGCCGGCACGATGAGCAGCCAGATGATCGCGCTGTTACCCAGTGCGCCCCAGAAGTCCGGGTTGGTCAGCAGGTAGGTGTAGTTGCTCAGGCCCACCCACTTGTACGTGGCCCCGCCGTGCCAGTCGATGAAGCTGAGCTGGAGGGCGTAATAGAGGGGATAGGCGCCGAAGGCCGCGAAGAACACGAAGAACGGGGCCACGAGCAGCGGCCCCCTCCAGCCCGTACGCGGCCCGCGCCGGCCGCGTCGCTTGGGCAGGGCGGCCACCTGTCGCGGGGCCGCGCGGTTCGCCAGGAGGGACACGGCCGGTCAGTTCCTGTCGATGAGGTTCTTCTTGATGTCGGCCGTGGATCTGGAGATCACCTCGTCGACCGACATCTTGCCGTCCATGAGCCGCTGGAGGTTCGCGCCCAGATACTTGGCCGCCTGGCCGTACCAGGTGGGGGCGGTGTAGCCGGCCGGGATGTCGAGCGCGGCCTTGGTGCTGATCGCCCAGTTGTCCACTCCCCCGAGCTGGGGGAGCCGCTCGACCAGCGGCTTGGCCGGGTCGAGGGCCGACTTGACGGACGGCACGACCGTGTTGAGGCCGGTGGGGTAGACCGAGTTCTTGGAGAACACCTTGCGGTAGCCCTCGGGGTCGTAGACGGCGAACTCGTAGAACAGCCAGGCGAGCTCGGGGTTCTTCGCCTTGGCGGGGATGACGAACGAGCTGCCGCCCATCAGCCCGGACCGCGCGCCGCCCTGGGTCCATGCGGGCAGGTTGGCCACCCGCCACTGCCCGGTGGTCTTCTTCAGGCCCGACTGGGGGATGAAGATGAACCAGATCGCCCAGGGAACGAGGGAGATGATCTGCTCGTCCAGCATGGTGATCTGGGCGGTGCTCGCGAACTTCTGCCGGGCGCCGAGTCCCTCGTCGACGACGGTCTTGATCCACGTGAGGGCGCGCCGGGAGGCCTCCCCGTCCAGGGTCAGGTTGCCGGAGGGGTCGACCAGTCCGTGTCCCTGCTGCTGGTTCAGGAACATCGTGTACCACATCATGCCGAGCGTGTCGTCCTGCTCCAGCGGGATGGGGCGCGCCTTCGGGTTCTTCGCCTTGATCGCGCGTGCCGCGTCGAGCAGGGCGTCGTAGCCGGTCAGCGAGGCGGGGTCGACGCCGGCTCCGGACAGGACCGCGTCGTTGTAGTAGAGCAGACCGGGGTCGGTGTCCCACGGGACGCCGACGAGCCGTCCGCCCTGCGTGAGGACGTCGAGCTTGAACTGGATCGTGTCGTCCCGGTACTTGGCCATGAGTGCGGTCAGGTCGTAGAGGTGCTCGCCGTGCTGGCCGATCTGGTCGTCCTCCCAGAAGGACCCGTCGGGCAGCCCCGCGCCACTGATCAGCGCCGGTGGGAGCTTGGTGTTGATGTCGACCCCCTTGAGGTCGACCTTCACGTTCGGATATCTGGCGTTGAACGCGGGGACGACCGTGCGGAAGACCTTCAGCAGGTCGTCGTCGCGCATCCAGAGCGTCACCTGGCCGCGTACGTCGGCGCCGGCGGACGGGGCCGCCGACGAGCCGAGCGCGGCCGGCTTGTCCGATCCCGTCGGCACCCCGCAGGCCGCGAGCAGGCTCCCGGCCGTGAGGACGCCGAGGCCTCGCAGCACGTCCCGGCGAGACGTTAGCGATAACAATTGATCATGAGGATAGGCCACGGCGATCTCCCTGATTACTGACGGGTGGCGAACCCGGCCTCTGTTCACAACGGCCCGACCCGGCCGTTGAGGCTCGATTGTTAACGATGCCAAACAGGAGCGTCAAGGGCCCGTTTCCTCAGGTTTACCGGGGTGCTCACCGTTGTTATCGTTATCAACCGTTGCCTTGACCCCGGGATGTCCCCGCTCGATGCTGGCGGGCGTGACGTCCATGTCCCCTCTGGAGCGCAAGTGCTGGAAGCACGCCTCACGATCGACCCCGCATTCCGCGTCGCCCCCGTCCGGCGGCGGACGTTCGGCACGTTCGTCGAACATCTCGGCCGCTGCGTCTACACCGGCATCTACGAACCGGGCCACCCCACCGCCGACGAGGACGGCTTCCGCGCCGACGTCCTCGCCCTGACCCGCGAACTCGGCGCCACCACGGTCCGCTACCCCGGCGGCAACTTCGTCTCCGGCCACCGCTGGGAGGACGCCGTCGGCCCGGTCGAGCGGCGCCCGGCCCGGCTCGACCTCGCCTGGCACAGCACCGAGCCCAACCGCGTCGGCGTCGACGAGTTCATGCGCTGGTGCCGCAAGGCCGGCCTCGAACCGATGATGGCCGTCAACCTCGGCACCCGCGGCGTGGGCGAGGCTCTCGCCCTGCTCGAATACTGCAACCACCCGAACGGCACCGCCTGGTCCGACCTGCGCGTGGCCAACGGCGCGAAGCGTCCGTACGACGTGCGCATGTGGTGCCTGGGCAACGAGATGGACGGCCCCTGGCAGATCGGCCACAAGAACGCGGCCGAGTACGGCCGCCTGGCCGCCGAGACCGCCCGCGCCATGCGGATGTACGACCCGGCCCTCGAACTGGTCGCCTGCGGCAGCTCCAGCTCGAGCATGCCCACCTTCGGCGCCTGGGAGGCCACCGTCCTGGAGCACACCTACGACCTGGTGGACTACATCTCCTGCCACGCGTACTACGAGGAGAAGGACGGCGACCTCGGCTCGTTCCTCGCCTGCGCGACCGACATGCAGCACTTCATCGACTCGGTGACCGCGACCGCCGACGCCGTCGGCGCGAAGCTGAAGTCACGCAAGAAGATCAACCTGAGCTTCGACGAGTGGAACGTCTGGTACCAGTCCCGTTTCCAGAACGCACCGGTCCCCGCCGACTGGCCCGTGGCACCCCGGTTGCTGGAGGACCACTACCACCTCGCCGACGCCGTGGCCGTCGGCTCCCTGCTGATCACCCTGCTCGCCAACAGCGACCGCGTCACCGCCGCCTGCCTCGCGCAGCTCGTCAACGTCATCGCCCCGATCATGACCGAACCCGGCGGCCCCGCCTGGCGGCAGACCACCTTCCACCCCTTCGCCCAGGCCGCCCGCCACGCCACCGGCGACGTCCTGCGGGTCGAGACCGACAGCCCCACGTACGACACCGCCGACTACGGCGAGGTCCCGCTGCTGCACGCCACCGCCACCACCACCGGGGACCAGACCGTCGTCTTCGCCGTCAACCGATCCGTGGACCGGCCGCTCTCGGTCACCGTCGACGGCCCCGTCACGCGGGTCGTCGACGCCACCACCCTGACCGACCCCGACGTGTACGCCCGCAACAGCGCCGGCACCCCCCGACCGGGTCCACCCCCCCGCCCCCTGCCGGCCGACGGTACGACCGTCACCCTGCCGCCCGTCTCCTGGAACGTCATCCGGTTCGCCTAGCGGGCGGGCCGGCCCTCGGCCGCAGGGCGACGTGCGCCGGACAGCGCCGTAGGAAGCCGCGAAACGAGGACGATGTCATGACGCCGATCGATCCCGAGCCCGCTCCACGATCCCGCGCCGCGGTGTTGGGCGACGTGGCGGCCCTGGCCGGCGTGTCGGCGATGACGGTCTCGCGCGTGCTGAACTCCCCGCAGAAGGTGCGGCCCGAGACCCGGGCCCGGGTGCTCGCGGCCGTACGGGAGCTCGGCTACCTCCCCAACTTCGCGGCCCGCGTGCTGGCGACCGGCCGGTCCGGGATGCTGGGCGTGGTCAGTTTCGACACGACCCAGTACGGCCCGGCGTCCGTCCTGCGCGCGATCGAACACGCCGCGATCGAACACGACTACCTGGTGAACATCTCCAGCCTCAGGGCGCTCACCCGCGGGTCGATCGAGGAGGGCGTGGAGCGGCTGCGCCGCCAGTCGGTCGACGGGATCGTCGTCATCGCACCGTACGAGTCGGCCGCCGAGGGCCTGCGGCACCTGCCTTCGGACCTGCCGGTGGTCAACGTCGGCGGCGGCGAGGAAGCCCCGGTTCCCACCGTCGCCGTCGACCAGCACACCGCGGCGGCGCGGGCCACCCGCCATCTGCTCGGCCTCGGCCACCACACGGTCTGGCACGTGGCCGGGCCGCCGAACTGGATCGACGCACGGGACCGGGCCGACGGCTGGCGGGCCACCCTGGAGGCCGAGGGGAGGGAGATCCCCGAGCCACTGGTCGGCGACTGGAGCCCCGGAACCGGATACGAGCTGGGCCGGCGCCTGGCCCGGCACCCCGAGGTCACCGCGATCCTCGCCGCCAACGACGAAACGGCCATGGGCCTGCTGCGCGCGCTGCGGGAAGCCGGACGGCGGGTGCCCGGGGACGTCAGCGTCGCCGGCTTCGACGACATCCCCCAGGCCGCGTACTTCTGGCCCCCGCTCACCACCGTGCGACAGAACTTCGCCGACGTCGGCCGGCAGGCGTTCGCGCTCCTGCGCGAACGCATCGCCGGCGGCCGGCCGGCCCGGCGACACCTGATCGAGCCCGAGCTGGTCGTCCGGGAAAGCACCGGCCCAGCCACGTCTTGAGCTCCGGGTCGTCCGGCCTGGACGGACACTGCGTGTCCGTCCCGCGTTGAGCCGGCGGGTCTCGGAGATCAGGCGGGGGCGTCTTGTGCCAGCGCGTCGAAGGCGCTGGTCGCTTCCTGGTCCAACTCGATCCGGGCGACTGCGACGTTGTCGGCCAGGTGTCCGGGGTTGCGGGTGCCGGGGATCAGCAGGGTGGCCGGGCTGTGCCCGAGCAGCCAGGCCAGTCCGGCCTGAGCCGGGGTGATGCCGAGGCGCTCGGCGTGCGCGATGACCACCGGGTTGCCGGTGACGCTGGGCAGCCAGTCGAAGGCTGATCCGAGCGGGCAGTACGGCACCCAGGCGATGCCGTGCTCGGCGCACTCGGCCAGCACGTCCTCGTGGTCGCGGGTGAGGACGTTGTAGAGGTTCTGCACGCAGGCGATGCCGGCCGGGAGTGCCTGTCGCAGCTGGGCGAGGGTGACGTTGCTCAGGCCGATTCCGCCGATCTTGCCCTCGTCGCGCAGGGCGATCAGTTCGGCCAGTTGGCTGTCGAGGTCGACCACCTGGTCACCGGTGGCGGTGATGCCCGGCGGAGTGTCGACCCGGCGAAGATTGACGACCGCGAGGTGTTCGGCGCCGAGCGTGCGGAGGTTCTCCTCGACCTGCGCCCGCAGTTGCGCCGGCTTCTGGGCGGCGACCAGTCGCTCGGTCGGATGGGTCACCGCGCCGACCTTTGTGACGATTTGCAGGCGGTCGGCGTACGGATGCAAGGCGGTCCTGATCAGTTCGTTGACCGGGCCGTAGAACTGGGCCGTGTCGATGTGGTCGACGCCGAGTTCGACCGCGCGGTGCAGAACCTTGACGGCGTCGGCGAGGTCGGCGTGTTCCAGTTGCATGGCACCGAAGCCGACCCGCAGGACATCGTGCTCGCCCAGCTTGCCGTACGCGTTCGCTTGGGATGTGGTCATGGTCGCGGCCCTCCGGATACGATGACCATAAGCGGAACCGATTCCGCTTGACTCAGGCCTACCGTAGCAGAACCGGAACCGATTCCGTTTGTGAGGTGATCGCAGTTTCCGAGGTCGAACGACGCCCCGGCGCGCGCAGGGACGCCCAGCGCAACCGGCAGCGCATCATCGACGCCGCCACCCGCGCGCTGACCGCCGGCGGTGCGGACCCCGTCAAGATCGAGACCATCGCCCAGGAGGCGGGAGTCGGCGTCGGCACTCTCTACCGCAACTTCCCGTCCCGCGAAGCCCTGGTCGAGGAGGTCTACCGCAGCGAACTCGCCCGCCTCTGCGCCATGGCCACGCGCCTGGTCTCCGAGCACTCGCCGGCCGACGCCATGCGCGAATGGATGCGCCGCTACCAGGACTTCGTCGCCACGAAACACGGCATGGCCGAGGCCCTGCGGGCGGTGATCGCCAGCGGTGCGATCAGCTCCGCCCAGACCCGCGAGCACCTCAACGGCGCCATCGCCGCCATCCTCGACGCCGGCCGAATCGACGGCAGCCTGCGTGCCGACGTCCAACCGGCCGACGTCTCGGCCAGCATGGCGGGCATCATGCTGACCGCCGCCGACAGCGACCAGGCCACCCGAATGCTGCAACTCCTCGTCGACGGCCTGCTCGCCCGCGATCCCTCCTGAAGGAGCCGCGCCAGCCCAACCCCGACGAACCACCCCTCTTCACGACGGTGGCTGCGCTTCCTGCCCCCATTACGGCCGATCCAGGCGGCGATGCTAGGTTTGCAAATGAAAACCGTTGTCATTACCGACAAGGATCGACATGTACGCCTCCCCCTTGCGTCGTCCCTCCGTGCTCGTCCTCGCCGGCCTGGCTTCTGTGCTGCTGACCGGGTGCGGGGGATCGTCCTCCCCCACGGGATCGGCCGAGCCGGACGCGAGCGGATCCGTCTCCCCCGCCGCGATCTCCGTGGTGACGTCCACGAACGTGTACGGCGACATCGTCCGGCAGATCGGCGGCGACAAGGTCGCGGTGACGTCGTTCATCGCCCGCCCCGACCAGGACCCGCACTCCTACGAGGCCAACCCGCAGAACCAGCTGGCTCTGTCCAAGGCCAAGGTGATCATCGAGAACGGCGGCGGCTACGACGACTTCATGGACACGATGCGCGACGCCGCCGGCAACACCTCCGCCCAGGTGCTGAACGCGGTCGAGCTCTCCGGGAAGACCGCGGCCGCCGGGGAGGAGCTCAACGAGCACGTCTGGTACGACTTCCCGTCCGTCGCGCGGCTGGCCGACTCCATCGCCGCCTCGCTGGGCAAGGCCGATCCCTCCGGAGCCGCCGCCTTCACCGCCGGGGCCGAGACCTTCAAGCAGAAGCTCAAGTCGCTGGAGGAGCAGGAGGCGGCCATCGCCCAGACCGCGAAGGGCACCGCCGTGGCGATCACCGAGCCGGTCCCGCTGTACATGATCGAGGCCTGTGGCCTGACCAACGCCGCCCCCGAGGAGTTCAGCGAGGCCATCGAGGAAGGCAACGACGTCTCCCCCCGCGTCCTGCGGGACACCCTCGCCCTGTTCACCGGCAAGAAGGTGCAGGCCCTGGTCTACAACTCCCAGACCGCCGGCCCGGAGACCGAGAAGGTCCGGGAAGCGGCGACCGGCAACGGCATCCCCGTCGTCCCGGTCACCGAGACCCTGCCCTCCGGGAAGGACTACATCGGCTGGATGACCGCCAACCTCGACGCGCTCGGCAAGGCCCTGGGCCGATGACCGAGCAGTCGGGCACCATCGCACCGCGGGCCGCCTCCACCGGCGGAACACCCGTCGTCCTCAGCCTGACCGATGCGGAACTGCGCCGTGGCGAGCGCGTGCTGTGGTCCGGGCTGGATCTGGAGCTGCGCCGCGGCGAGTTCGTCGCCGTGCTGGGGCCCAACGGATCGGGCAAGACCAGCCTGCTGCACGCCATCCTGGGCCAGGCGCCTCTCTCCGCCGGGACCCTGCTGATCGACGGCCGCCCGCCCCGGCGGGGCGGCGATCTGATCGGCTACATCCCCCAGCAGCGCGCCGTCGCCCCGCACACGCCGCTGCGCGCCCGCGACCTCGTACGGCTCGGCGTCGACGGCCATCGCTGGGGTCTGCCCCTCGGCGGCAGAGGGCTGCGGCGTCGCATCGACGACCTGCTGACCGAGGTGGGCGCGCACGAGTACGCGGACATGCCCCTCGGCCTGCTGTCCGGCGGCGAGCAGCAGCGGGTGCGCATCGCCCAGGCCCTGGCCACCGATCCCGCGCTTCTGCTGTGCGACGAGCCGCTCCTCTCGCTCGACCCGCACCACCAGCACGCGATCGTCGACCTGCTCGACCGGCGGCGGCGCGCCCGCGACACCGCCGTGCTCTTCGTCACCCACGAACTCAACCCGGTCCTGCCACTGGTCGACCGGGTGCTGTACCTGGCCGGCGGCCGATTCCGAGTCGGCACCCCCGACGAGGTGATGACGTCCGCCGTTCTGTCCGACCTGTACGGCGGCCCGGTCGAGGTGGTCCGAGCCCACGGCCGCTACCTGATCGCCGGCGCCCCCATCCCGCACCACCCCGACCACGCTGAAGGCGTCCAGTCATGAGCACCGGCATCTGGCACCAGATCTTCAACTACGACGACTACGGGCAGCTGCTGGCCCTCGTCGCCGACTCACTCATCGCCGCGGCCGTGCTCGGTGTGGTCGGCGGCCTGATCAGCACGTTCGTGATGATGCGGGATCTGGCCTTCGCCGTGCACGGGATCGCCGAGCTGTCCTTCGCCGGCGCGGCGGCCGCGCTCCTGCTCGGGGTGAACGTGGTGGCAGGATCCCTGGCCGGATCGATCCTCGCCGCCACGGTCATCGGCGCCATGGGAGTACGCGTCCGGGACCGTAACTCCGCCATCGGCGTCCTGATGCCGTTCGGACTGGGACTCGGCGTGCTGTTCCTGTCGCTGTACAAAGGCCGCGCCGCCAACAAGTTCGGGCTGCTCACCGGACAGATCGTGGCCGTGGACACCCCGCAGACGGCCTGGCTGATCGGCGTGTCGGTCGTCGTCCTGCTCGCTCTGGCGGTCGTCTGGCGCCCGCTGACCTTCGCCAGCCTCGATCCGGACGTCGCCGCCGCCCGCGGCGTGCCCGTACGCGCTCTGTCCCCTGTCTTCACCCTGGTGCTGGGCCTCGCCGTGGCCACGACCATCCAGATCGTCGGCGCTCTGCTGGTGCTCGCCCTGGTGGTCACCCCTGCGGCCGCCGCCACCCGCGTGACCGCCTCCCCCCGCCTGATCCCCCTGCTCAGCGTCCTGTTCGCCGTCGCGTCCGTGGTCGGCGGCATCCTCATCGCATTGGGCAGCAGCATCCCGATCAGCCCGTACGTCACCACCTTCGCCTTCGTCATCTACCTGGCCTGCCGCGCCGTCGGCGCCGTACGCGCCCGTACCGGCTGGTCACGTCGACGCGCGACTCCGGTCGCCGGTCTCGTGCGACCCTAGGATCACCGGGAAGTTCTGCCAGGATGAGGCGCATGTCAGACCGGGTCGCGGTGGAGTCGTCGACAGAGATACCACCCCCGGAGTGGGGACGCAGATCGGCCGCACCTCCGGCGGCACCCTGGCTGTTCGCGCTCCTCGCCGCGCTTCTCGTCGTCGGCCGCCTGGTGCTGACCCCCCTGCTCACGGCCCCGGCGCTGCAGACCTGGGCGACCGTCTTCGTGGCGATCTGCGTGCAGGCACTGCCGTTCCTCGTCTTCGGCGTGCTGCTATCGGCGGCCATCGCGGCCTTCGTCCCGCCGTCGTTCTGGACGAAGGCCCTGCCCCGCAATCCCTACGCCGCCGTCCCTGTAGCGGGGGCGGCCGGAGCGGTGCTGCCGGGCTGCGAGTGCGCCTCGGTCCCGGTCGCCTCGGGGCTGATGTCGCGTGGGGTCACCCCGGCGGCCGCGCTGGCGTTCCTGCTGTCGTCGCCCGCCGTCAACCCCGTGGTCGTGGTCGCCACGGCCGTGGCGTTCCCCGGACAGCCGATGATGGCCGCGGCCCGGTTCGCCGCCTCGCTCCTGGTGGCGGTCGCGGCCGGCTGGCTGTGGCTGCGCTTCGGCCGGTCGTCGTGGCTGCGTGTGCCGTCCCGTACGGCCCGGGGCGGCTCGAAGTGGGCCGAGTTCCGCGATGCCATGCGGCATGACCTTCTCCACGCGGGCGGGTTCCTGGTGATCGGCGGGATCACCGCGGCCACGCTCAACGTGATCGTGCCCCGCACCTGGCTGGCCTCGGTGGCGGGCGTCCCGGTGCTGTCGGCGGTCGTGCTCGCGCTTCTCGCGGTCGTGCTGTCGATCTGCTCGGAGGCCGACGCGTTCGTCGCGGCCTCGCTGACCGCGTTCTCCCCCACGGCGAAGCTGGCGTTCCTGGTCGTCGGGCCGATGGTCGACCTGAAGCTCATCGCCCTGCAGGCGGGAACCTTCGGCCGGGCCTTCGCGATGCGGTTCGTCCCACTGACGTTCCTGCTCGCCGTCCTGATCAGTTCGGCTATCGGAGAAGTCCTCCTGTGAGCCGCATGTCCCAGAGTCTCGTGCTGACCCTGCTCGGCGGAGTCGTGCTCTGGATAACCGCCCTGACCGAGTCGTACCTCAACTACGTGAAACCCGGCTTCCGCCCCTTCCTGCTCGCCGCAGGGGTGGTCGTCCTCGCCCTCGGGATCATCGGCCTCGTCCAGGAGTGGCGGCGTCCGTACGCGAACGCGCACGACGAACACGTCCACGAAGGGCCGGGAGAGCACGCCGAGGGCCACGACCACGCGCAGGCGCCGAAGGTGGGCTGGCTGCTCTCCCTGCCCGTCTTCGCGATCACCCTGATCGCGCCTCCCGCATTGGGCGCCTTCGCCGCTCGTGGCGAGGACGCGCCCATCCGGCCGCCGGCGACGACCGGCTCCTACGTCCCGCTCTCCGGCGAGAAGATCACTCCGATGGCCGTGGGCGAGTTCATCGGCCGGGCCTGGGACTTCCGCAAGCGCACGCTCACCGGCAAGAAGGTCCGCCTGATCGGCTTCGTCGTACGGTCGAAGAAGAAGGACCGCTGGTACGTCACCCGCATGCAGATGAGTTGCTGCGCGGCCGACGCCATCGCCCTCAAGGTGGCCGTGCTCGGCGCCGCTCCACCGCCCGACGACACCTGGGTCGAGGTGACCGGCACCTGGGTCGCGCCACGATCCCGCAAGATCCCGAACGGCACCGTGCCCCCGGAGATGACCGCCGGCCAGGTGACCGAAATCCCTCAACCGAGCGAGCCGTACGAGTAAGCCGACAGTGGCTCAGCACGCAGACGGAACGATACGTGGAGGATCCACTCCGACCGCCGAAATGACTGGTACTGCGTTCAAGGCCGCGCGGAAGGATTGTCAGAATCTCCGAAAGGACGATGGAAACGCAGATACGGGACAACGCTCCGCAACTTCTCGCACGTCTCTTCGTATTCACGCTCAGGGGCGGACTGCCCCATCACTCCGGCTCCGGCACGGAGCCAGGTGCGCGCTCCCCGGCCGAGCAGCGTCCGCAGGACCAGCGCGGCATCGAGTGAGCCGTCCGTCCCCACCCGGAACACCGCTCCGCCGTAAAGCCCCCTGGGCTCCACCTCATACCGGGCCAGGGCGGTGAGGGCGGCGGCTCTCGGCACACCGGTGGCCGTGATGGCCGGGAAGAGAGCCGCGAACGCCTGCCAAGTTCCGACGGCCTCCTCCAGGCTCCCGGCGACCCGGGAGGCGAGGTGCTGTACAGAACCACGCTCCTTGACCGTCATGAACTCCTCGACGATCACCGATCCTGGCCTGCAGATCGACTCCATCTGCTCGCAGGCGAGCCGTACGGAAATCGCGTGCTCGTGCACCTCCTTCGCATCCGTGAGGAGCTCACGGCGCAGACGCTCGTTCTCCTCCGGATCCGGCCCCAGAGCGCGGGTCCCCGCGAGTGGCTGGGTGGAGACGCGCCCGCTCGGGTCGACCTCGACCACGGTCTCCGGACTGAAGCCGGCCGCCTGCCAGCCGCCGAGTTTCAGCAAGAAGGATCGCGCGGGGGTGTTCGCCCGGCGGCCCGCGAGGTAGGAGGCGGCGAAGTCCGGCACGCCGCCCGGAGGCAGAGGCACAGCCCGCGAGAGGACGGCCTTGCCGACGAGGCCCGCGTGAATGTCGGCGACGCCGCGGGCGACCGCCTGCCGGTAGGCGGGCCCGCCCACGGCGATGAGCTTCTCGGCGTCGGGCAGCGCCGGAAGGGCCACCGCCGCCTCGGCATCGGGCGTGGCCGCGTCCGCGAGGAGGGCGCAGACCTTCCTGGTCCAGGTGTCGCCGATCGAGCGCACCTCGGCCTTACCGGGGCGCAGCGCGACCTCGACGCTGGGCACGATGAGGTGCAGGAGCGGCTCGGTCCCCGCCTCGGCGGGGTCGCCATGGAGCATGTGGGCGAGTTCGAAGGCGGCCCACCCGTACAGGTCTGCCGCGCCGGACTGCCCCAGCGCCGCGACCGCATCGGCGACCAGGTCCAGCGGCGGGCCGTCAATGGGCACGGTCCAGGAGCAGCCCCGGGCACGGGCGACCACCCGCGCCGCGTCCACGGTGAGCGTGACGGCGCCGCCCGCGGCGAAATACCAGATCCCGGCCTGCTCATAGACCACGTGTTCCTCGTCGAGCCCGGCCCGCGCGAGCCGTACCGCCGCGGCGGCCGGGTCGTCGGGGGCGTCGTGGACAACCGAGTGCCCGAGGGTGGGCACCGCTCGTGCCCAGTCCGCCCACATCGTGGCCGGTTCGATACTCATCGTCGTGCTCCTTGTCATGTGGACGCCGTCGGCGCCACCGGTCGTCGTTGTCGGGGTGGGCAGGTTCATCGAGCGGGCTCCAACCGCCATCCCTCGGCCCTGCTGCGCTGGTCCCAGAAGGCGGCGTAGGTGCCGCCCAGGGCCATCAGCTCGTCGTGCATGCCGCGTTCGGTGATCCGCCCGCCTTCCATGACGAGCACCTGCTCGGCGGTGAGCACTGTGCTGAGCCGGTGTGTGATGACGAGCAGCGTCTTCTGCGAGGCCAGCGCCTGCAGGGTCGATGTCAGCACCGCCTCGCTTTCGTGGTCGAGAGCGGCGGTCGCCTCGTCGAGCACGAGGATCGGCGCGTCCTTGAGGAGGGCCCGGGCGATGGCGACACGCTGGCGCTGGCCACCGGACAGGGCGGTTCCGCCTTCTCCGACCACTGTCGACCAGCCGTCGGGCAGCGTCCGGACCACTTGGTCCAGCCCGGCCAGGGTGGCCGCCCGGTGGAGTGTCTCCTCGCTCGCCTCCGGGTCGCCGATGCGCACGTTGTCTTCGATCGTGCCCTCGAAGAGGTAGACATCCTGGAAGACGATCGAGACCGACACGGCCAGATCCTCGGGAGAGATGTCCCGCACGTCGACGCCGCCGATGCGTACTGTGCCACCCGTCGTGTCCCAGAAGCGGGCGAGCAGGCGGGCGACCGTGGTCTTCCCGGCTCCGGACGGGCCGATGAGCGCGGTCATGCTGCGCTCGGGGATGCGGAAGCTCACGTTGGCGAGCAACGGGTCCCGCCGCCCTGCGGACGGGCCCAGCCCCACCGGCGTGTTCTGCGGGTAGTCGAAGCTCACCTGGTCGAATTCCACGTCGGCCCCGTCGGGCAGTCGGGGCTCGGCAGGCCGGGGAAACGGGCGTGTGTCGAGCACGGCGCGCAGCCGCAGGAGACTGCCCCGCGCGATCCGCATCCCGGCACCGAGATCGGCCGCGGTGGACACGCTGTCAGTGAGCCTGCCGACGAGCACCAGCAGCGCGGGCATGGTCGCGACGTCCAGGGAGCCGTCCAGCGTCCATGACACCGACAGGGCCAGCAGCAGCGCGAAGACCATCCGGGCGGCGAAGGCGAAGGACACGAGGCCCGGGGTGCCGCGCTGGATGAGCCGGCGATCCCCCCGGGCCTCCCCCACCAGGGCGTCGTCGAGCGCGCCGTAGCCTTCGGCCGTCCTGCCGAACGCGCGCAGCACCGACTGGTTCCGCACGAACTCCAGGACACGGTCGGCCGACTCCGCGATGGCGCCGTCGCGGCCGTCGTCCAGCCTGCGCACCACGGAGGTGCTCCACAGGTGGACGGCCAGCAGCACGGGCGCACACAGCACCAGCACGAGCGCGACCCGCATGTCGAGGAAGAGGCTCGCCACGACGATGGTGACCGGCGTCAGCACCGAGGTGATCAGCGGGCGCAGCAGGTGGGCCGGCATGTTCATCACCTGGATGACGTCCTGCCCGGCCAGTCTGCTGAATCCAGCGGCTCGCCCGGCCGTGAACCAGCCGAGAGGCAGGTTCAGGGCGTGCTCGGCGAGACGCCGGTGCAGCACCCGAGACAGCCGGGAGCCTGCGGTGAAGCCGCGGCTGAGACCGATCGCCTGCAAGATCGCATACCCGAGCGAACAGATCACGAAGGCGGTGAGCCACGGCCAGGCCTCGCCGGAAGCGTCACCGAGCAGGGCCCGCAGGAGAGGCACCAGGAGGGCGAAGGCGACGCCCTGGAGGGCGGCGGCACCGGCCTGCACGGCGAGAAGGCGGTTCAGCAGGCCCGATCCTTCGGATCCGAGCACACGGTGAAGATCACGGATCATCGCGGGGTTCCCTCTCGCGCGTCGTCGGATCGGCCGAGGCCGGCCGGAGACGGAACGGGCGCCTGTTCACCCGTCTCGTCTCGCCCGGTGGACTGTGCCTTTCGTCCGGTGGACTGTGCCTTCCACAGGGAGGCGTAGCGCCCGCCCGCGACCAGCAACTCCTCGTGGCCGCCCCGCTCGGCGACGCGTCCGCCGTCGAGCACGACGATCTGGTCGGCCTGGCGGATCGTCGACAGCCGGTGCGCGATGACGAGGACCGTACGGCCGGCGGCCAGCGTAGACAGCGCGGTCTGGATCTGAGCCTCGGAGTGGGGGTCGGCATGCGCCGTCGCCTCGTCCAGGACGAGCACGGGCGCGTCGGCCAGCAGAGCGCGGGCGATGGAGACACGTTGCGCCTCCCCGCCGGAAAAGGTGACCCCGGTTCCGACCTCGGTGGCGTAGCCGTCGGGCAACGCGGCGATCCTGTCGTGGATCTGGGCGGCCCGTGCCGCCCGTTCGACCTCCTCGTCGGTAGCCGTGGGACGGCCGAGACGGATGTTGTCGGCGACGGAGGCATGCAGCAGTCGCACGTCCTGGAGGACGAAGCCGACATTTTGGTAAAGGCAGGCGGATGACATGTGGCGGACGTCGACGCCCCCGATAGTCACGGCCCCGGCCGTGACGTCCTGGAAGCGGAGCAGCAGGGAGGCGAGGGTGGACTTCCCCGATCCGGAGGGTCCGACGAGCGCGGTGATCGTTCCGGGCTTGAGGTCGAGATCGACGCCGCTCAGCACGTCGACGTGCCCGTCGTAGGAGAAGGAGACTCCGCGCATCGACACGCGGGACCCCTGTGGGGTGAGGGGCTTCTCGGCCTGCGGCAGGGCCGGCATGCCGAGCAGGGCGGAGATCCGAGCCGCCGCCGCCTGGCCCGCCCTGATCTGCTGGACCCGGGTGCCGACCACGCTCATCGGGGCGGCGACAGCGGGCCCCAGCAGCATGAACGGGACGAGGTCCGCGCCGGTCATCCACCCGTTGGCCACGAGCACGGTCCCGGCAGTGGCCAGCAGGAGCAGCACGAGAACCGGGGAGACGACGAGCAGGGCTCCGGTGGAGGTGACCAGCGTGGTCCTGACCCAGGTGGTGAAGAAGTCGGCGAAACCGTCGGTCGCCGTGAGGAACCGGTCGTGGCCCTTGCGTCCTCGGCCGAAGGTCTTCAGCACAGCGATGCCGGTGACGTACTCGACGGCGGTCGAGGAAATCCGGCCGAGTGCCGCGCCGTACTCGGCCATCTGGGCCGCCGCCCCGGACATCGCCCGGCCGAACAGGTATGCACCAAGGGCGAGCGGCAGGATGCTGAGCAGCGCGAGACGCCAGTCGACGGCGAACAGATAAACCAGCGCCGCGGCGGGCGCGACGAGCAAGGCCGTAACGTCGAGCAGGGTGTGGGCGACGAGCGTGTGAAGTGCGCGGACGTCGTCCTGCACGGCTCGCTTGATCTGACTCGCGCCTCCGGCGCTGATCCAGCCCAGCGGCAGGCCGCCGGTGTGGGCGGCCAGCCGCCGGCGGAGGGCGAGTTGCAGGTCGTTGTCGGCGATGTGGCTGACGAACCCCGCCGCCGAGCCCAGCACGAGGGCGGTGAGCCCGGAGACACAGGCCACGGTGACCAGGGGCCACAGGTCGTCGGCCTGGGGACGGGAGTCGCCGGTGATGTGGACGGCGATCCGCGCCACGGCGACGAAGGGAGTGACACCGGCCACCGCCGCGGCGGCTTGGAGGACGACGGCCGTGATGAGGCGGCCCCGAACTTGGCGGAGAATGCCGCGCAACGGAGGCGGCGGAGTGTCGTCCGGCGGGGAGGGCCGGTCGACCGGATGTGACGGCTTTCGCATCACCTGACGAGAACTCCGATCTCGGGAATGGCCTGCCCGGCCGCCTCGGTGATGCGGCGGCTGGTCATCCCGGCCTCACGGGCGAGGCGGGCGACATCGAAGGTGTGCCAGATGTAGTCGTCGGCGACCTCGCGTACGGTCCGGCCGTCCCGGAGCACCTTCCAGGTGGTGGTGAAGCGCATGGCGTCTCCGTGCGCGGGCTCGCCGCCGATCCACCACTCGTAGGTCTGGCGGCCGATGGTCTCCCGCAGGGACATCACGGGCGGAATGACACGCGGCGAGGACACGCCCATGAGCTCGACGACGATGAGGCCGCCGTCGGGCAGCCTGTCGGACAGCCGCCGCCACAGCGAGCCCCGCTCGGCGGGGGTTAGGTGCCCCGCCACCCCGAAGATCACAACCGCCGAGAGCCGTTCGGGCAGTTCCAGGTCCTGCGCCGAGCCGTCGACGACGGTGACACGGCGGCGCAGGTCCGGATCGCGCGCGATCCGTGAGGTGAGCACGGCGCGCATGGTGGCGGACGGCTCGGCGGCGACGATGTCCGCCTCGGGCAGCGCGGAGGCGATGACCTCGGTGATCCGGCCGGTGCCGGCGCCGATCTCCAGCACGGGCCCGTGCGAGACATCGACGTCGGCGAGCACTCGGGTGAGGGGCGGCCCGCTGCTGGCCGTGTGGCGGGTGGCGACCATTTCATAGAACTCGGCGGACGGCGAGTAGTAGTCGATCATGGTTGCTCCTGGTCGTGGCGGACGGTCAGGGGGTGCTCGGCCAGGTCTGACCGTTCGGTGCAAGCGATGGGTCCAACCGGCGCAGGACCGACGCGACCACCTCTCGTCGCCGGCGGTTGAGGTAGAAGTGGTCCCCCGGGAACACGCGCGTCTCGGCGCCCGCGGTGGTCAGGTCCGCCCACCCTCCGGCCCGCTCGTTCACTGTCTCGGGCGGCAGCTCCGGGTCCGCGTCCCCGGTGAACACGTCGATCGGGCAGTGCAGCGGAGTGTGGCGCTCAGGACGGTAGGTCTCGATGAGGCGGTAGTCGTTGCGCACGCACCCGAGCACCACCGCGCGCAGGCCGGGATCGGCCAGTACCTCCCCTGTGGTGCCGCCGAGCCGCTCGAGTTCCCTGTGAAGGACCTCGTCCGGCTGCCGGTGGACCTCGCCCGTGGTCGCGGTCCCCGGAGCCGCGCGGCCCGAGGCGAACATCCGGCGCGGCTCGGAAGCCCCGCGCCGGCGCAGCTCCAGGGCCAGCTCCCAGCCGACGGCCGAACCCATGCTGTGACCGAACAGCGCATATGGACGGTCGAGAACCGGCCGCAGGTCGTCGGCGATCCCCGCGACCAGATCCGCCATGTCGTCCACCATGGGGTCGTCGAAGCGGTCCTCCCGCCCCGGGTACTGGACGACGAGGAGCTCGACCTGCGGCGGCAGCAGTGCCGCCCACGGCCGGTAGGAGCTGGCGCCGCCTCCGGCGTGCGGAAGGCAGACCAGGTGCAGACGGGCGGTGGGGCGGGGGCTCCAGCACCGGAGCCATGGCCCGAGCCGCCCCGTGCCCGCTCGTGCGTCCCGGTCTTCCCGGGAGATCCAGACGTTCACAATGTCACCGGCATCCGTTCGATGCCGAACGTCGCCGACTCGTGCTTGAACTCGACCTCCTCGTAGGGCACCGCCAGGCGGAGCGTCGGAATGCGGCGGATCAGCGTCCCCAGGGCGACTTCCATCTCCAACCTGGCCAGGTGCTGGCCGATGCACTGGTGCATCCCGTAGCCGAAGGCGACGTGGTGGTTGTCCGGGCGGTGGAAGTCGACGCGGCCGGGGTCGGGGAACTGCTCGGGGTCGTGGTTGGCCCCGGCGAGCAGGCCGATGACGCCGTCGTCCGCGGGGATGACGTGGCCGGAGATCTCGATGTCCTGGGCGGCGACCCGCAGCGGGATGGAGTCGGCGATCGACAGCACCCTCAGGAGCTCGTCGACGGCAGCCGGCATGAGGGAGGGATCGGCGCGCAGTTCCTGCGCCAGTTCCGGGCGCCGGATGAGCAGGAGTGCGCTCAAGGCCAGCATGTTCGTGCTGGTCTCGCGGCCGGCGTTGATGGTGATGCCGACGGTGGACAGCAGCTCGTTCAGGGTGATGTCACCGGTCTGCAGGTGGTCGACGACGAGCTTGGACAGCAGGTCGTCGCGGGGCTGTTCCTGGCGCTGCGCCACGAGGTCGGAGATCAGTGTGAACAGGCCGCCGAGCGCTTCGGCGACCTGATCGGCGGTGCTGCTGCGGGAGCCGGAGATGCGGGTGACGTCGCGGAAGAACTCGAGGTTCTCCTTGGGGATGCCCAGCAGCTCGCAGATGACCGAGGTGGAGACGGCGTTGGCGTAGGCGGGCACGAAGTCGACAGGTCCCCCGGACGCGAGCATGGCGTCGATGAGGTCGTCCACGATGGCCTGGACGGCGGGCCGCATCGCGCGGGTCTTGCGTACGGTGAATTCGGGGAGCAGCATCCGGCGGTAGCGCGTGTGCTCCGGGGCGTCGGTGCGGATGAAGGGCCGCAGTCGCGCCCCGATCTCCTGTTCGCCCTCGCCGAGCGCGGGGAAGTTGGCGCGGCGGATGTCGGCGCTGATGCGGGGATCCGCCAGAAGTTCTCGCACGTCCTCGTAGCGGGAGACCACCCAGGCCTCGCGTCCCGTGGGCAGGGTGACCCGGGCGACGGGCTCCTCGGTGCGCAGGCGCGCGTAGTCCTCAGGCGGAGCAAAGGGGCAACCCCGCCGTATGGGGAAGTCGCGGGGCCGGGCCATACAGGGCGCGGAGTCCTCGTGGTTTCCCGAGCCGGAAGGACCGGTAGGGATGGTCGTGCTCATGGGTTGTCCTTTGCCGTAGACAGGCGGGAGGGTCATCGGGAGGTCGTGGCCGGCGCGCGGGTGAGTACTGCGAGCGGCGGCGCACCAGGCCGGGTGGACAGGGGCCGGGCGTGGAGCCCGGACTCCGCCGCGACCTGGCTCAGCCCGAAGGGGATCCAGTGATAGGAGTCGTGCACCTCGCGCAGGGGCCGTTCGTCGTGGTCCCGGTCGTCGTGGTGGCGGTACACCCGCCAGGCGCTGTGCAGCCGCATCCTCGTGGTGTCGGCGCCGTCGGGTGCGCCCGACAACCACCATTCGTAGCGGTGGTGTCCGGCCCTGGCGGTGGCCAGCCGGGTCTCGGGGAGGACCAGGGGGTGGTCCACTCCCATGAGTTCGACGACCACGACTCCGGAGGGGGACAGCCGGGGCAGGATCCGCTCCCAGAGCCGCCGGCGCTGATCGGCGTCCAGGTGGCCGAGCACGCCGCACAGCAGGACGGCGCCGATCCGGTCGGGGAGCTCCAATTCGGGGGCCGCGTCCGCGGTGATCGTCACCCGGGAGCGCAGGTACGGGTCGCTGAAGACGCGGCTGGTGAGTACGGCTCTCATGGCGACGGCCGGCTCGCAGGCGACGATCTCCACGCCGGGCAGGGCCCGGGCGACGGCCTCGGTGACCAGGCCGGTGCCGGCGCCGATGTCGACCACCGGCCCGTCGGACGGGTCCACGTCGGACAGTGCGTCCGCGACGCCGCCGCGCTCGCGGTGGCGGTGTGCCCGGCGGCCACGAGGTCGAAGAACTCGGCGGACGGCGTGTAGGGGGCCGGCGTGTCGCCGTCCGCCGGCCGCGTCGATCCTGATGAGGCGGCGGGTGCCCGGCCGTTCGGCGGGGTATCGGGAAACAGCTCCCCGGCGGAAAGTGGGCGGGGCGCGGGCGGGCGGACGACGTCGGGCGGCCCGAGCCGTGCGGCCAGGTCCGACCAGATGCGGCACACCGCGAGGTCGTACTGCGCGGCGCCCAGCGCGTCCCGCCCTTCGGCCACCGCGTCCTTGAACCCATCGAGGGCACGGGCGATGGCCTGCGGCCACAGCTGCGCGAACACGTCGCGGAACGTCCCGGTATGGCCGATCACCGAGGTCGTGGTGAGGTCAAGGTGGTCGGCGTCGGGTGCGTCGAGCACGAACCGGTGGTCGGCGTCTCGTCCGACATGCAACCGGGGGCTCCACAGCACGGGTCCGTGGGTGTCGGCGAGTGTGAGCACTCCCCCTTCGGTGCCGATGGAGACCCGATGCCAGTGCAGGGCGTGGTTGTCCCGGTCCGCCGGATCCATCTGATGGTGCACGCGCAGCGTCAGAGGCACGCCGCCGAGCGTGCCCTGCACCGTGCGGAACGGCTGCGGGCCGAGTCGGTCGGGCACGACGGGCGGGTCGGCGAACCCCCATGGCCGCAGCGAGCCGAGCGCCCGGCCGAGGATGTCCATCATCGGCTGCATCAGGTGAACGGGGGTGGCGGCGTCCACGAACAGGGGCCGCTGCCTGCCGGCGAGCCTGCGGGCCGCCTCGCTGAACGCGCGCACCGGTTCCACATGCGGGTAGTGCGTGTTGACGCGGTACTGCACGCCGTGGCGGCGGGCGAGCTTCAGGCACGCCGTCATCTCGGCGAGATGGACGGGATGCTCCTGCAGGACGTGGATGCCGCGCCCGATCAAGGACATCGCCAGTTCGGTGCCGGCCCCGCCCGAGATCGACGAGCCGACCACGACGCACGCGACGTCCACGTCGTCCGGCAGCTCATCGACATGGGTGTAGTGCGGCACGCCGAGACGGCGTGCGTGGTCGCGGGAGGCGGCCGATCCGCGGCTGACGATCCCGGCGAGGACGTAGCCGGGATGGCACAGGACGGCCTCGGCGTAGAAGCGGCCGAAGTTGGTGCCGCACACGACCACTCGCAGGGCCCGGCTCACAGCACACCTTCCTCAGCCAGGGCGCCGGCCCGTTCCCCCTGGAAAGCACCGGAGAACAGCTCGAACCTCTCGCCGACGCCGGCGCGGAGTCGGGCGACGACGGCCTCGGGGTCGAGCACGTCGCAGGCGAAGTGCACACCGGGTGGCACGATTCCGCGCGCCACCGCGTCCACCGCCAGCGCCCCGACGGCCGCCGTGAGCCGGTAACTGCTCCCGGTGCGCACGGTCAGGCGGCGCTGCGCCGGTCCACCCGCCTCCGTCCCGATCATGCGGAAGTCGAGCACGTAGAAGGGCGTGCGTCCGGCGAGGTCGAGATCGGCCGCGAGGATGAGCCGGTCGGCCAGCTCGTCGAGCCCCGCGCCCGCGGCCAGGCGGGCAGGCAGAAGGTTGAGCACGGCGTGGACCTGGGGACCCGGGTGGACGTTGAACCAGTCCACCCGGGCCAGCCCGAGACGCGTGGCGAGGCGCTCGGTCTCGCCGCTGAGATACGGCTGTACGGCCACGCGACCGGGAAAACCGTCGAGCACCGTGTCCTCGACGGCCCGCAGGGCCCGCGAGACCCGCCGGCCCCCGCGGATGGCCGCCAGAGCCTCACCGTAGGCGGCGCCGTCCGCGCCTCCGGCGGTGAGCGAAAGCATAAGGTCCACTGCCACGGTCGGGGAGCAGGGCTCCAGCCCGCCGCAGTAGGCGACCAGCCCGGACACGCTGTCGAATCCCTGCCGGGCAAGCCATCGGGGCAGGATGGCAGACAATCCGGGCAGCGCCCCCGCGGACAGGACCACGGTCCTGCCGGCCTCGGCGGGGTCGCCCGCGGCGAGGAGGTCCTCCGCAGCGGGGTCGTCGCCGGCGACGTCGACGCAGTGCGCTCCGGCGGCCAGCGCTGCGGAGGCCACGGTGGCCCTCAGCCGGTAGGTCGGGCCCGCGCAGTTGAGCAGGACGTCGCATCCTTCGGCGAAGGCGGCCAGGCTCCGGGGGTCTTCCAGATCCGTCCGCACGATGTCGCCGGGGGGGCCGTCGTGGTCGTTCACCTCCCGCAGCGCGTCCACGCGGCGGCCGCCGAGACGCAGCGCGGTGTGGCCGAGGTCCCGGAGTTCGCGCACGGCGGCCCGGCCCACCGCTCCGGAGGCGCCCAGCACCCCTATGACACGCTGCCCCGTCATCGGATCACCGCCCCGCCGGTCAGCTCGCCGAGGATCTTCAGGATCGCGGGGGCGTGTTCGACCGACAGGCAGCTGAAGTGGTCGCCGCCGATGTCGACGATCTCCAGGTTGCCGAGCGTCAGCTCATCCCAGTACTCGGTGACGGCGGCCTTGCTGCCGGGGAAGGGATACGCCCCGTCGTGCCGGAGGAAGGTGATGTCACCCGCGTACGGCTCGGCGTTGTAGCGGGTGATGGCGAAGACGCTCTGGCGGAAGGCGGAGAACAGCCGGGTCATGTGGTCCGGCTCGTAGTTCCCGGCGGACGCGGGCACCGCTTCGCACATCCGGGCGATGCGGGTGGCGCGCGGCACTTCGGCGAGAGCGCGGAACCGCTCGGCGACGTCGGAGAATTCACCGGTGAGGGCGGCGAGCCCGCCGTCGGGCAGGACACCGGGGCTATCGGCGAGAACGGCGTCCGCGGCGGCGGCCACCCGGTGCTGGTCACCGGGGAAACCGAGGTCGGCCGGGTCGATGCCCATCATGACGGCGAACGCGTACTCCGACAGCAGCTCGTCGTCGAGGCGGAATCGGGGGCTGTGGCTGCTGATCACCGTCAGGGTCTCCACCTGCGCGCCCGACTCGGCCAGGTTGCGGGCGACCTCGGTCGCGATCAGGCCGCCGAGGCAGTAGCCGACGACGTGGAAGCGGCTGCCGCCGGCCGCTTTGAGCGCGCGGGCGTAGCCGGCGGCGAGCCGCTCGATGAGTCCCTCGGGCGGGGCGGCCAGGTAGCCGTCGAGCCTCGGCACCTCCACACCCACGACGTCGCGCGCCCGGGGAGCGGCGCCTGATCTCCGTGATCAGCGCCCGGTACGGCATGATCGTCCCGGTGCCCGCGTGGACCAGGACCGTGGTGGGTTCGTCGGCCGAGCGGGCCCCGTGCAGGTGGATGACGGGGTCGCGCGGTCCCTCGGACCCGGCAGCCGGGGATTCGCCGGTCAGGCCGCGCAGGAACGCGGCGAGCCCGGCCACCGTGGGCTGTCGCAGCATGTGGCGGAGCACGAGCTCCCACTCCAGTTCGGCGGCCTGGGGGATCCGCTCCCGCAGCCGGCCGACCATGCGGGCGACGAGCAGGGAGTCCCCACCCAGCGCGAAGAAGTCGTCGGTGCGGCCGACGTGCTCCGTCGCGAGCAGCTCCGCCCACAGCTCGGCGAGCCTGCTCTCCAGCTCGTCCATCGGCCGGTCGGCGGGCGGAGCGGCCTGAGCGGCGTCGCGGGGCAGCCAGGAGCGCAGCAGGGCCCGGTCGGTCTTGCCGTTGGCGGTGCGGGGAAGCGCGTCGACGATCTGCCACACCGAGGGGACCATGTACTCGGGCAGCCGGGTCGACGCGCCGCGGGCGAGTTCTCCGATGGTCGTGTGGACGCGGTCGGTCTTCATCCGGGCCAGGAACAGCTCCTGGCCCGTCGCGATCAGCGGGTCGCCCGGCTCCGGGAGCGAGACGACGTCCGCGGCGCCGTGGCGGGCCAGCACATCCCTCCACTGCGAGGCGGTGAGGAAGGACTGCCCGGTGTGCTCGCGGAGGTCCGTCCAGGTGCGCCCCGCGACCTCCAGGAACTCCATGGACACCAGCAGCGGCGCGTGGTCGTCCTTGGTGTTCTCAACGAACACCAGATGCCCTCCGGGCACCAGCAGCTCACGCAGCCGCGATATCGCCGCCTCCGCGTCGGACGCCGCGTGCAGCGTGTTGGCGCACACCACGACGTCGAAGGAGTTCGGCGCGAATCCCTGTTCGCGGATGTCCTCGTCGACGTCGAAGCGTTCGTAGCGCACCCAGGGATGGTCGGCGAACCGTTCCCGCGCCTCGCTGAGGAAGAACGCCGAGGAGTCGGTGAACAGATAGTCGACGCCGAACTCCGCGAGCGCCGGCACGAGCTCGCCGGTCGTGCCACCGACGCCGCCGCCCACCTCCAGGACGCGCAGCCGCTCCTCCCCCGCGTGGCCCGCGGCGATCTGCCGGACGGCGGCCACGACGGCCTGGTTGAGGTGCCTGATGGCCAGGTTGTCGCGGTAGGCCGCGTCGGCCGCGTCCGTGCCGGCCCCGGGGAAGAGCAGCGTGCGGATGTCGACGTCGCCGGCCACCAGGTCGGCGAGCCGATCGGAACAGGTGCGCATCACCTCGAGCAACTCGGTGCTCCAGCCCACCTCGCGTTCCAGGTCGGCCGCACGCCGCCAGGCCTCGTCCAGCTCCTCGGCGGAGGCGACATGTAAGAGGCCGAAGGCTCCGGTGCCGGTGTCGAATTTCAGGCGGCTCCGGCTGGCGAGCACACGCAGCCAGCGGCGCACGATGTGCCGGTGACGGGGAGTCGAGCGCAAAGCCGCGCACACCTCGTCGGCCGTGTGCGCGGTGCCGTCGGCGAACAGCCCGGCCCCGATGAGCACCCGGGTCATCACCGAGAGCGCGACCTCGTCGAGCGCGTCGAGGAAGGCGGCGAGTCGTTCGGCGTCGACCTCCGCGGAGGCGCGCCGTACGGTGTCGGCCGCGGCCTCGTGAACTCGGGCGGCGGCCCGGGCTCCGGAGGCGCCGGGGTCGCGGCGCGCGGTCTCGACGAACGCCGCCAGGCGGCGTCCACCGGCGGCCGAGTCGTCGACGACGACCGCCCCGGCGGCGACCGCCGGGTGTGCCTGCACGGCCGCCTCCACCTCGGCCAGCTCGATCCGGTAGCCGCGGATCTTCACCTGGGCGTCCTCGCGGCCCAGGAACTCGATGGTCCCGTCCGGAAGGTAACGTCCGAGGTCGCCGGTGCGGTAGATCCGCGCACCGTCGGCGGGGTCGGTGACGAAGCGCTCGGCCGTACGGAGGTCGTCGTTGAGGTAGCCCATGGCCACTCCGGCGCCGCCGATGTACAGCTCCCCGGTGACCCAGTCGGGCCGGGGCCGCATGGCGTGGTCGAGCACCGTGAAGTACTGGTTGGTCAGGGGCTTGCCGTACGGGATGCTGGGCCTGGCGGTGTCCACCTCGTCGACGGGGTGGGCGATCGACCAGATGGAGCCTTCGGTGGCGCCGCCGAGCGAGACGACCCGCAGGCCGGGGAGGAGCGCGCGCGCCTCGTCGGGCAGGCTCACCGGAATCCAGTCCCCGGACAGCAGGGCCAGGCGCAGCGTCTGGCCGTCGCTCGGGGGCTCGGAGCGCAGCCAGTCGCAGAGCATCTGCATCTGGCCGGGGACCGAGTTCCATACCGTGATGTCCCGGTCGGAGATGAGCTCCGCCCAGTGAGACGGGTCGCCGCGGCGTGCCGCGTCGGGCAGCACGAGGACGCCCCCGGCCGACAGCGGGCCGAAGATGTCGTAGACCGACAGGTCGAAGCCGAGACCGGCGATGCCGAGCACGCGGTCGTCGGCGTTGACGCCGTAGCGGCGGTTGATGTCCTCGACGGTGTTCAGCGCGGCCCGGTGGCTGATCATCACCCCCTTCGGCGTGCCGGTGGAGCCGGAGGTGTAGATGACGTAGGCGAGGTCGTCGGGTGCCACGCGGCGTACGGGCGCGGTGTGGGACAGGGCGCCTTCCGGCAGCCCGTCCACGACAACGGCCGACACGCCGGCGGGCAGGTCGCCGAGCTCGGCCAGCCACGACTGGGTGAGCACGATCCGCACCGCGGCGTCGGCGAGGATGGTGTCGCGGCGGGCAGCGGGCTGCGCGGTGTCGACGGGCAGGTAGGCGCCGCCCGCCAGCAGGGTGCCGAGCACGGCGACGATCTGTTCCCAGCCTTTGTCCATCCACACGGCCACCGGTTCAGCGGGGCGCAGGCCCGCCGCGGCCAGCTGATCCGCGACCACCGCCGCGCGCCCGAGGAGCTGGCCGTAGGTCAGCGTGCGGTTCGGAGTCTCCACCGCAGTCGCGCCGGGGGCGGACACCGCCCGGGCGAGGAAGGCTTCGTGGAGCAGCGCCTCCGGCAGCGGACCATCGGTGGCGTTCACCTCGGCCCGCCGGGCGACCTGGGCCGGGGGCAGCTCGACGCGGGCCGGGGCCCGCCACGCGTCGACCGCCTCGCCGCCCTCCGCGCCCAGGAGCTCCACCAGGGCGACGTAGCTCTCGAACATGTCGTCCGCGAGACCGTCGGGCAGGACGCCGTCGCGGAGGTCCCAGGACAGGACGAGGGTGTCGCCCCGCTCCATGACCTGGCAGTCCAGCCACACCTGTGGGGTCTGGGTGATCGCGTAGGAGACCTCCGGCGGCTTCCCGGCCGGTGCGGCCGTCCCGAGGGCGCTGGTGAAGACGACTGGCATCAGCACCGGCGCGCCGGCCCGGCGGGACAGCTCAGCCAGCACCTCGGAGCCGGTGAACAGGGTGTGCTCCAGATCTTCGAGCAGGCGGGCGCCGACCGCCCGCACCCGCTCGGCGAAGGCGGCGGGCTCGGTCAGGTCCACTTCGAGCAGTTCGAGCGTGGTGAAGTCGCCGACGATCCGGTCGATGTCCTCATGCAGCGGCGGGCGGTCGACCGTCGGGACGTTGAGGGTGAACCGGGCGCCTCGCGACCAGCGGCCGACGACTTCGGCGTACGCGGTGAGGAGCACCGTCGGCAGGGTCAGGCCGTGCTCGGCGGCGCGCCGGATCAGGCGTTGCCGGGCGGCCGCAGGCAGCCGGCGTTCCAGACGGCGGAACCGGACACTGCCGTCGGCGGGCCGGTCGGCGGCGGCCCAGGGCTCGGCGAGCGGCAGTTCCGGAGCGGGCGGGAGAGACTCCAGCCGTCCGGTCCAGTACTCCCGGTCGCGGGCGTACGCGGGGGTGTCGGCGAGGGCCCGCCGGGCGAGCACAACGTCGCGGAAGGTCACGGCGAGCGGCGCCGGCTCGTCGGCGCTCCCCTTGTACAGGGCGTGGAACTCGGCGAGGAGGATCCGCACGCTGGCGTGGTCGACGGCGAGCATGTCGAACGACAGGTGCAGGACCGCCCCATCGGGTCCGCGCGTGATGTGCACGTCGAACAGCGGCCACCGGTCGGCCGGGCTCCGGCGCGTCGACATCCTGGCACGCGTCTGCCTACGGGCCACCTCGGCCTGCGACGCTTCGGCCGTGTGCGTGGTGGTGACGATCAGGTCGGGTACCTCGGGCAGGACCCGCTGGTAGCCGTCGGTGTGGACGACCGCGCGCAGCATGTCGTGTCGTGCGATGAGGCTCCGCCAGACCGCGGCGACCCGCTCCTCGTCGAGTTCGGGGTAATCCAGCTCGACATAGGCGTGGCAGGCGACGCCGCCGTACGCGTAGGCGTCAGCCCGGCCGATCAGGTAGGCGGCCTGGACGCTCGTCAGGGGGAAGGCGTCGTGACGCGTGGCCTTGTCGTGGCGAAGCGTGGCGGCTTCCTCCGTCTCGGCCAGGTGGCGGAGGATCGCGTCCTTGTGCGAGCGCAGCTCCGCGCGCCGTTCCTCGGTCAGGTAACCCTTCGGCGCACGGAACCGCAGTTGGCCGTCCTGCGCCCACAGGTCAACGCCGTCACGTGCGTACCGGGCCAGCAGCTCGGTGATGGTCACAGCTCCCCGCTTTCGGTCTCGGCCGCGCCGGCGGCCACGGTCTTGGTGATCTCGGCGCCTAGGCCGGCGATGGTCGGTGCCGCGAGGAACCTGCGGATCGGGACGCCGGCCCCGAACCGTCGTTCCACGGCGGCGAGAAGGCGGATCGCGGACAGGCTGTCCCCGCCGACGGTGAAGAAGTTGGCGTTCCGGTCTCGTGCCGCGCCGGGCAGCCGGGCCTCCCACAGCTCGGCCAGAGCGGTTTCGACCTCTCCTTGGGGAGGTTCGGCGCCAGTGGACCGCGCCTCCTGCACGGCCAGGGCAGTCAGGGCGTTGCGGTCGACCTTGCCGTTGGCCGTCAGTGGCAGGGCGGGCAGCGTCAGCACCTGGGAGGGGACGGCGTAGGCGGGCAGGTGCTCGCCGAACCAGGCGTACAGCCCGTCGGCAAGGGCAGCTGAGCCGTCCCGGTCCGGAGCACCGTCCGCATCGTCGCGGACGACGGCGAAGGCGACCATCCGCCGGGCGGTGCGTTCCCCCACGGCCACCACCGCGGCACGTGAGACGTCCGGGTGGGCTTCGGCGACCGCCTCGACCTCACCGGCCTCGATCCGATGCCCGGCGATCTTCAGCTGGGTGTCCATCCGGCCGAGGAACTCGATGAGCCCGTCCGGCCGGTAACGGCCGAGGTCTCCCGTGCGGTACCAGCGCTCCTCGTCCCGCACGACGAACTTCTCCGCCGTTCGCCGTGGGTCGCCCTGATATCCGTCGGCGAGTCCGGCGCCGCCGATCCAGAGTTCCCCTGTCGTCCAGTCGGGGCAGTCGCGGCCGCCGCCGTCGACGACCCGGTAACGCTGCCCTGTCAGCGGGCGCCCGTACGGGATGGACGCCCAGCTCGGGTCCACCTCCTCCACAGTGAAGGTGTTGGACCAGATGGACGCCTCGGTCGCGCCTCCCATCGCGACGAACCGGCACCGGAGTGCGCGCTCGCGCAGCCTCCCCGGCAGGTCGAGACCGATCCAGTCGCCGGAGATCAGCGCGACCCGCAGGCCGCGCAGTGCCTCGGTTGGGGCGTGCTCCTCGGCCTCCAGAAGGAGGTCGAGGAGCGCCGGCACCGTGTTCCATACCGTTACGCCATGCCGGCGCACGAGGTCGGGCCACTTAGCGGGTTCGCGCCGCAGGTCGTCGCCGGGGATCAGCAGGGAGCCGCCCGCCGACAGCAGGCCGAACACGTCATAGACCGACAGGTCGAAGTCGAGCGCGGACAGCGCGAACGCTCGGTCGGCGGGGCCGACGGCGTGGCGCGCGTTGACGTCGAAGACGGTGTTCCAGGCGGCGGCGTGCGTAATCCGCACTCCCTTGGGTTCGCCGGTCGAGCCCGACGTGAAGATCACGTAGGCGATCGTGTGGACCGGCGGTCGCGCGGGCCCATCCAGGGGAGAATGCTCCAGCGCCTCCCCGAGGGAGAGCACTCGGTGCCCGGCGGTCTGCGACGTGGCTTCCCCGGGCGAGGCCGGCCCGATGGTGAGGCGTATCCCCGCGGCGGCCCGCATCCTGTCGCGCCGCTCCGCGGGCTGATCGAGGCCGATCGGCACGTAGGCCGCTCCTGCCGCGAGGACGCCCAGCACCGCCATGACCTGGTCGGGCCCCTTGGGGAGGGCGACGGCGACGAGGTCGCCGTCGCGTATGCCGTGCGAGCGGAGGGCGGCGGCGATGCGCAGCGCGCCGTCCGCGAGCGCGCCATACGACGTTGTGGCGCCGTCGGCGGTGACCAGAGCGACCCGCGTCGGCTTCGAGGTCGCGTGCGTGAAGAAGGCCTCGTGGAGCAGCCGCGGCGGGATGGGCTGGCCCTGCCCTTCCAGAGCCACCGCGGCGCGCCGTTCCCGCTGGGACGCCGGGAGCAGGTCGGGAAGGGCCGCCTCCCAGTCGCCGTCGGCCAGATGGTGGAGCAGCCGCGTGTGGGCGGCGAACATGGCGTCCAGCACGCCCTCACTGAACAGTTCCTCGACGGCGTCCCACGTCACGACCAGCTCGCCGGACTCCTCTGTGACCTGGTTGTCCAGGCAGACCTGGGGCGACTGGGAAATTCCCCACACCTTCATCGGGAAGCCCTTCGCGGGGTCGGCGAGTCCCGCGTCGCCGACGCCAAGCGCGCTGGTGAACACCACCGGCGCGGCGGCGTCCACGGTGCCGGCGCGGCGGGCGAACTCCCGCAGCAGCCACGCGATCGGCACGTCCTGGTGGTCCAGGTCCTCGGCCTGCCGCCGCTGAAGGGCGGAGGCCGCCGCCAGCCAGCCGACCTCGTCCCGGTGGTAGGCGGCCAGCGACAGGGACGTGAAATCGCCGAGCACGCGATGGACGTGCGGGTGCACGTCGCGGCGGTTGAACAGCGTGAGGGTGACGGTGACCGCCTCGGAGCCGCTCCAGGTCGCGAGGACTTCCCCGTACGCCGCGAGCAGGACGGTGGACGGGGTCAAGCCATGTAGCACCGCCCGATCCTTGATGCGCCGCCAGCGCGCCGCGTCGAGGCGCAGCTGCCTTCGGGTGAACCGGGGCGGTCCCATCGCTGTCCCTCCCATCGCTGTCCCGGGGCCGCCGTGCCCCGGATCCCGGCTGAACGGCAGCGCGGGGGCGGGCGGCAGCTCCTCCAGTCGTTTCTCCCAGTGAGATCGGGCCCGCTCCACGGACGCGGGATCGACCGGGAGCTGGGTGAGGTAGTCGCGGAACGACAGGCCGATGGGGGGCAGCTCGGCCTCGGGATCGGCGTAGAGCGCGTTGAGCTCGGCGTAGAGGTTCGTGATGGACAGCGCGTCCAGCACGAGGTAGTCGAGGCCGACGGCGACGCGCGTGCGGACCTCCCCCTCGGGGCCCGGGTATCGGACGGCGGCGATGTCGAACAGCGGCCATCTCGCCGGGTCGCGTACCTGGTGGGACATGCGTTCGCGCAGCGCGGCGAGGGCGCGGCCGGCTCCGGACGCGTCCGCTTCCTCGCACTCGATCACGAACGGAGGCACGGTCTCCAGTACGGTCTGCATGCCGTCCTCGATGACGGCGCGCAGCATGTCGTGGCGTGCGACGAGGGTTCGCCAGGCCCGGCCGAGCCGTTCCAGGTCGACGTCCGCGCCGTCGAACTCGCTGTAGTGCCAGGTCCCCCCACCGCCGAGGGCGAACCCGGGGTCACGTCCCGTGTGATAGGCGGCCTGTACGTCTGTGAGCGGGAACGGATCGTGGGCGTGACGGCGATCGGGCGTGATGACCGTCCGCGTGGCGTCGTCGGGCTCGTGCCCGTCCCGCAGGTACGCGCAGAACTCACGCAGAACCGGGTTGGCGAACAGCGTGGCCACGCGGGCGCCCGTGAAACCGGCGACGCGCAGGCGGCCGATCATGCGGGTGGCGACCAGCGAGTCGCCGCCGAGGGCGAAGAAGCTGTCGCCGCGCCCCACGTGCGGGACGTCCAGGAGCTCGCGCCACACCTCGGCGACCGCGGTCTCCACCGGTCCGGCCGGCTCCTCCGAACGTGCGGGGTGTTCCCGGGCGGCGGCGTCCAGGGCCCGCTGTACGGCTGCGCGATCGAGCTTGCCGTTGCCGGTGAGCGGCATCGTGTCCAGCACCAGGATGCGATCGGGCAGCATGTGGGCGGGCAGCCGTTCCGCCGCCCGGTCTCGCACCGCCTCGGGGTCCAACCCGTCGCCCACCGGCGACACCGCGATGGCGAGACGGCGGGTAGGCGTTTCCACCACGGCGGCCACGGCATGCAGCACGCCGGAATGTTCCTCGATCGCCGCCTCGACCTCGCCGAGCTCGATGCGGTGCCCGCCGATCTTCACCTGGTGGTCCGCGCGGCCGAGGAACTCCAACACGCCGTCGGGCCGGTAACGGGCCAGGTCGCCGGTGCGGTACCAGCGTTCGCCGTCGTGCTCGACGAACCGGTCCGCGGTGCGCTCCGGATCGCCCCGGTAGCCCGTGGCGACGCCGGGACCGCCGAACCACAGCTCCCCCGGCACGTGGTCGGGACAGTCCCGGCCGCGTCCGTCCACGACGCGGGCCCGCATGTTGCGCAGCGGCACGCCGTACGGGATGGACCGCCACGAGGGATCGACCTGCGTGACTTCGAAGACCGTGGAGTGCACGGCCGCCTCGGTCACCCCCCCCGAGCGCCACGAACCGGCAACCGGGGACGAGCGCCCGCAGCCGGGCCGGCTGGTCGAGCCCGACCCAGTCGCCGCCGAGCAGGACCAGGCGCAGCGTGTCGCCGAGCCCGGAGCCGGCGGCGGCCGTCATCAGCAGGTCCAGGAGTGCGGGCACACACTGGACGATGGTGACGCCATGCTCGCGAACCAGGTGCGCCCAGTGATGGGCGTCGAGCCGGTGCTCCTGGCCGACGGCGACCACCCGCCCACCGGCCGACAGCGGGGCGAAGATGTCGTAGGTCGCCAGGTCGAAGTCGAGAGCCGAGATCGCGAGCGTGCTGTCGCCGGGACCGACGCCGAACTGGGCGCCCATCGCCTCGATGGTGTTGACGATGGCACGGTGCGGGACCAACACCCCCTTGGGCGTGCCGGTCGACCCCGAGGTGAACAGCAGGTAGGCGGGACTGTCCGGTCCGGGATGCGCCACACCCCCGGGCACCTCGGCCTCCGCGTCGGCCAGCCGGACGACGGTGATCCCGGGCACATCCGCCGACAGGTGCGCGTGAGCGTCGTCGGTAATGATGACGGACGCGCCGGCCACCTCGTGGATGCGGGCGCGGCGGACGGCCGGCTGCTCGACGCCGATGGGCGCGTAGGCGGCGCCCGCGGCGAGCACGCCGAGGACGGCGGTGACCTGGTCGGCCCCCTTGGGAAGGGTGACCGTCACAATGTCGCCCTCCCGCACACCGCGGCGGCGCAGCAGGGCGGCAAGCTTGCGCGCCGAGGAGGACAGTTCGCCGTAGGTCACCGTGGATCCGTCCTCCCGTACGACGGCGGTCACGGCGGGATGCTCGTCAGCCAGCCGGAAGAACGGGATGTGCACGGCGTGGCCGGGCGGCGGAGCCGGGGGCAGCGCGGCGACCGCGCGGACCGTCGGCAGGCCGGCGGCCGGCATCGGTTCGACCGGCCGCAGCCAGGCCTCGTCGGTGGTGACGAGGCCGGTGACCAGCCGGCGGTAGGCGTCGAAGGCGGCGTCCGGCACGCCGGGGGCGAGGACGCCGTCGCGGACGTCCCAGTTGAGCAGGAGGCCGCCGTCGAGCTCGGTCACCTGGGCGTCGAGGAAGACCTGTGGTCCCTGGGAGATGATCCAGGCAGGGCGGCCGAAGCTCGCCTGCACATCGGGTGCGAAGATCTCGCCCAGGCCGATGGCGCTGGTGTAGACGACGGGTGCGAGCACCGGGCCGCCCTCGGCACGGGCCAGGTCGCGCAGCACCTCGACGCCGCCGTACGCGCCGTGAGAGATCGCCTCTCGCAGGCCGTCCTGGAGCCGCCGGGCCTGCTCGGCGAAGGGCAGCGCGGCGCGCATGTCGGCGTCGAGCAGGATGGAGCTGCTGAAGTCGCCGACGAGTCCGGCCACGTCGGGTGTGAACATCTCCCGGTCGAACAGCGGGAGGTTGAGCAGGAAGCGTTGGCTGTCGCTCCAGGCGGCGATGACCTCGGCGAACGCGGTGGCCAGCACCGCGGCCGGGGTGATGCCACGCGCCCGCGCGCGGGCGTAGAGCCCGGCCTTGGCGTCGGGGTCGAGCCAGTGGTGCAGCCGCCGCGAGTGGGTGAGCGCGGAGTCGGCGGCCGACACCGGCCGCAGCGGGTCGACGGTCGTCGGCATCCGGGGCGCCCGTGGCAGCTCGGGAAGCCGGTCCCGCCACCATCGCGCGGCGCGCTCGCGTTCTGTGCTCCGGTTCCTGGAGCGTTCGGCGAGATATTGCCGGTAGTCGAGGGTCAGGGCGGGCAGCGACTCGCCAGGACGCTCGTAGAACCGCCGCAGGTCCGCGAGCAGGACGCGCAGGCTCATGGCGTCTCCGGCCATCATGTCCAGGTCCAGTTGAAGCCGGGTGCTCCCGCCGGGCAGCAGGCACAGGGAGACCTGGAACACCTGCCCGGCGGCGATGTCGAGCCGCCGGTGGGTGTGCTGCTCGCGTAGCCGTTCCAGCGTCCGCGCCACGTCGTCCGGTGACTGATCCCGCAGGTCGTGCACGACGAGGCCGCCCGTGGCGTCGCCGACGCGCTGACGGCCGTCGTCGTCGAACCGGGCCCGCAGCATGCCGTGGCGTTCGGTCAGGGCCTGCAGGGCGACGCCGAGCCGTTCGGGGTCGACGCCCGTGCCGTCGAGTTCGACGTAGAAGTGAGCGGCGACCCCGCCGAGGGGCTGCCCGTCCTGCCGGCCGATCCAGTACGCGTGCTGCATGGTCGCCAGAGGGAACGGCGCGTTCTCGTCGTCCTCGCGGGCCTGCTCGACAGTGGGCGGTGGGACGGGTGACTCCCGCCGCTGCGCTTCCCGCCTCAGCACGGCCGACCAGGCGCTGAGCGTCGGTTCTTCGACCAGGTCCTGGAAGGTGACGGCGCTGCCCCGGCGGCGCCAGGCGCCGACGAGCCCCATCAGAGTGAGGGAGTCGAGACCGATCTCGAAGAGGTCGCGCTCCTCGCCGATCTCGTCAGCGGGCAGTTTCAGTGCCTGGGCCACCGTGGCGCGCAGGTCGTCCAGCGCCGGCGTTCCGGTGGGTGGTGGCGAATCGGGATGGTCCGACGCGTGCTCGATGACGGACTGCTCGTCACTCACGGATGAATACCCCTCGGGTCGTGCTCTGGGTTTCGCGCGGTTCTCGCCGTATGGCCGTCCGAGACGGACATCCAGCGTCATGGTATGAAAATGGTTATCATTTTCACGCCCGATCTTAGACACAGAACCCGAGCACGCGCTACCGCGGATCGGAACTCGAGAAGGGATCACCATGACGACGACCCATCCGGCCTGGCCCGACGCCTTCGAGGAGCGTTATCGCGCCGAGGGCCACTGGAGCGGCCGGACATTCGGCGAATTGCTGCGCACGTGGGCCGCGGAGCGCCCGAAGACGACCGCTCTCGTGGACGGTGACCGCCGCTGGACCTACGCCGGCCTGGATGCCGACGTGGACCGGCTGACGCGGGGACTGCGACAGCTCGGGCTGCGCCAGGGCGATCGGGTGGTCGTCCAGCTTCCCAACCGCGCGGAGTTCGTCCTGCTCTGGTTCGCCCTCCAGCGGCTCGGTGCGGTGCCGGTGCACGCCATGCCCGGGCATCGCCGCACCGAGATCGGCCATCTGCTGCACGTCTCCGGCGCCTCGGCCTGCGTAATCCCCGACAGGCACGCCCGCTTCGATCACCGCGAGATGCTCCTGGAGCTGCTCGCCGGGCAGTCTGGGGGCGGTCCGCTACGGCACGTGATCGTGGTCGGCGATCCCGGGCATCACCGGCAGTTCACCGGCTTCGACGAGCTCCTGGATGAAACCCAGGGCGGTCTCGCCCACGGCATCTTGCCCGATCGGCAGGAAAGCGGGCCCGCCTCGGGTGACCTGGCCCTGCTCCTGCACTCCGGGGGCACCACAGGCCTGCCCAAGCTCATCCCGCGCACGCACGACGACTACGCTTACAACGCCCGTGCCGCGGCCGAGATCTGCGGTCTCGGCGACGACTCGGTCTATCTCGCCGTTCTTCCGATCGCCTTCAACTTCACCCTGGCCTGCCCGGGTGTGCTCGGCACGCTCACGGCCGGGGGCACCGTCGTGGTGTCGCCCGACCCGAGCCCGCAGACCGCCTTCGCCCTCATCGAGCGTGAGGGCGTGACCATCACCTCGCTCACGCCGCCCCTGGTCCCGCACTGGATGAACGAGGCCGCGTCCGGCGACGCGGACCTGAGCAGCCTCAAGGTGCTCCAGGTCGGTGGAGCGCGGCTCCCCGACGACGTCGCACGTGCGCTCGGTCCCGCGCTCGGCGTGACGGTCCAGCAGGTCTTCGGCATGGCCGAGGGCCTCATCAATCTCACCCGGCTGGACGACTCCGAGTCCCTCATCTGCACCACCCAGGGCCGCCCGATCTCCCCGGACGACGAGATCCTCGTCGTCGACTCCGAGGGCATGCCGGTGCCGGACGGCGTCGCCGGCGAGTTGCTCACCCGTGGCCCGTACACCCTGCGCGGTTATTACCGTGCGGAGGAGCACAACCGTGTCTCCTTCACCGCGGACGGCTTCTACCGCACCGGAGACGTCGTACGACGGCTCCCCTCGGGGCATCTCGTCGTCGTCGGCCGGGTCAAGGACCAGATCAACCGCGGCGGTGAGAAAATCGCGGCGGCCGAAGTGGAAGAGCATCTGCTCGCGCACCCGGCGGTCACGGCCGCGGCCCTGGTGGGCGCTCCGGACGAGCGGTGGGGTGAGCGGTCCGTGGCGTTCCTGGTATGCGCGGGGGATCTTCCCGGCCCGCGTGAGCTCGCCGCCTTCCTCAAGGAGCGGGGACTGGCGAGCTATAAGAGTCCCGACCAGGTGGTGGAGGTCGCGGCCATGCCGCTGACTCCCGTCGGCAAGATCGACAAGACGGCCCTGGCCGAGATGCTCCGTCCGGTTTGAGGTACGCATAGGGGCCGGGAGGAGGCGATCACTGCGCACCTCCCCGCGCCCCTTCTATTCAGGCGAGACGTCATTCCACCGGGCCGTCCGCCGGCCACCCGGTCGCGTCCCGGAACGGGTTGCCGGCCCGGCTCGGCGACGGCGCAGGCTCCGGCCACCCCGGCACTGAGCCGGGCACGCCCGCTTCGACGATCCGGCCGCCGTCGAGCGCGACGACCTGGTCGGCGTACCTCGCCGCCGCGGCCGGTCGTGCGTCACCAGCAGCACGGTCAGACCCAGCGTCCGGCGCAGCACGGTCAAGAGGTCGAGGACCTCATCCCCGATCTCCCGGTCCAGCGCGGAGGTGATCTCGTCGCAGACGAGCACGCGCGGTGCGGCTGCCAGCGCGCGTGCGAGGTTCACCCGCTGCCGCTCGCCTCCGGACAGTTCCCCCGGCCGTCGCGTGAGGAGACCCGGAGCCAGGCCGACGAGCCCGAGCGTTCGCTCCGCCTCGGCGGCGGCGTCCTGTGCGGGCATGCCGCGGAGTCCCCGCAGGGGCCGGAGCAGAGCCGTCCGCACGGTTTCACGCGGGTTCAGCGCACCGACGGAATCCTGCGCCACCAACTGCACCGCCCGACCGCGACCCGGTGAGTGCGGCGTCTGCGCCTCCCTCCAGGAGACCGTGCCTCCTGCTATCGGGTGCAACCCGGCCAGGCAGCGCGCCAGCGTGGTCTTGCCGGAGCCGGACGGCCCGACCAGCGCGGTGCACGTGCCGCTGGGGACGGTCAGCGAGACGTCATGGAGGACCGTGGTGCGGCCGTGCCGCGCGGACAGGCCGCGCACCTCCAGCCTGCCGCCGGTCCCGGCGGCGGCCCCGCGGGTCGCGGCGCGCGCGTGGTCCGCCGCCGGCCTGACGCGTGCTGTGAACACCTCCCTAGGCGGCCCGGACGCGACGATCCGTCCGTCGTCCAGCAGGACCACCTGATCGGCCAGGTCCGCCACCAGGCCGGGGTCGTGGCTTATCAGCACCATCGCGCCATCGGTGTGCCGCCGCAGCGACGCCGCCACGAGTTCACGCATCTGCTGGGCCAGCAGGACGTCCAGTCCGCTGGTCGGCTCGTCCAGCACCAGAAGCCGCGGCACGCCCGCGAGGGCGGCGGCGAGGGCCACCCGCTGCGCCTGCCCGCCGGAGACCTGATGGGGACGGCGCCGCAGGAACGCCCGGTCGGTCGGCAGCCGCACCGATGCCAGGAGTTCGCGAACCTGCCTGGTGACGTCCGTTGTCCCCGGGGAGCGGACCCGGACCGCCTCCGCCACCTGGGTGCCGATCCGTAGGGCGGGATTGAGCGAGGCTGCCGGGTCCTGCCCCATGTACGACACCACTCTGCCGCGCAACCGGCGCAGCGCCCGCGAGTCGAACGGATCGAGCCCCGCCACCCGCACCGTGCCGGATCGGCGCTCCAGACCCGGCCGGATGCGCCCGAGCAGGCTCAGCGCAAGGCTGCTCTTTCCAGAACCGGACCGCCCCACCACGCCCAAGACCCGTCCGGGAGCCAGGGCGAGCGTCACTTCCCGGAGCACGGGCCGGCCGCCTCCGGCCGGACCGAGTGTCAGTCCCGCCACGTGCACGAGGTCTCCGCTGTTCCCGCTCACGGACGGCCGCATGTTCCCCCTCACGGGCATCCGCCCGATGCGATACCGGCGAACCAGTCGGTGAGCAGGCCGACGCAGACCGACAGCAGCACAAGGAGCAGTGTCGGCGCGAGGAGCGGCGTTACGGACAGGGAGGCGCCGGAGAGGTTCTCGCTGACCATGCGCCCCCAGTTCGCGGCAGGGGCCCCGCGGCCGAGTCCGAGGAAGCCGGCCGTCGCCGTGAGGTGGAGGGCAGCGACCAGGCGCAACGCCGCGTCCGCGAGGGCCGGCCCGGCGATGTTGGGCAGGATGTCGTGGAGCAGCACGGCCCACCTGCCGTCTCCGCGGGCCAGCGTGGTTTCGGCGTAACCGGTGGTCACGATCCGGCGGGTCGCCGCGCCCAGCACCCGAACCGAGAACGGGGCGGTGGCGAGCGCGACGGCGGCCACCACGGTCACGTCGCTGCCCGGGAAGCCGGCGGCGAGCACGAGGATGAGGAGCAACGCGGGAAGCACCGCCAGCACGTCCACGAGCCGCGCCACGGCTTCGCCGGTGCGGCGTGATACGAGCCCGGCCAGCACGCCCGCGGTCATCCCTATGGCTGTCGCCACAACGGTCGCGCCGATCGCGGTGAGGATGAGCGCCCGGCCTCCCCACAGCACGCGGCTAAGCACGTCACGCCCGAGGAAGTCGGTGCCCAGGGGGTGGCCGCCGTCCGGGCCCTGAAAGGGCAGGCCCAGCCGTTCGGCCGGGTCGTACGGCGCGATCAAGGGTCCGAGCAGGGCGATCGCGACCATCATGATCGTCCCCGCCGCGGCGGTTAGCAGCAGGCGACGACGTGTCCGCGCCCGTGGGCCGCCGGCCCGGACCTGCGCCTCCAGAGTGGCCGTCACCGCCGCTCTCCCCGCATCGGATCGAGCAGCCGGAAGCAGACGTCCCCAAGCAGCAGGATCAGCAACATCATCGCGGCCGACGCCATGGCGATGCCCTGCACCATGGGGAGGTCCCGAGCGGCGACGGCCTGTTGGAGCTCCCTGCCGATTCCGGGATAGTCGAAGACCCTCTCCACGACCACGGCGCCGCCCACCAGCGCGCCGACGGTGAGCGTGAGTGCCTGTACGGCGGGGCCGGCCGCGTTGGGCAGGACATGGCGCAGCGCCAGGCGGAGGCCTCGCACCCCGTTGAGCCGGGCCGCCTCCACGTAGGGGGACGCGACGACGTCCGCCACCGACGCGCGAATCAGGCGAGTGGCGGTCGCGGTCACGACTCCGGTAAGAGTGAGGACGGGCAGTACCAGGGTTCGCGGAGCGTCGAAGGGACCGGCGCCGAGCGGCACCAGCGAGACCCGGGGAAGCAGCCCGAGGTGCACCGACAGCACGGTGATCAGCAGGGCCGCCGAAACGAACTCCGGAACCCCCGCCGCCACCTGTGCCGTCGTCGTGACCCACCGGTCGCCGGCGCCGCCCGCCCGCAGCCCGGACCACAGCCCGAGCAGCACCGCGAGCGGCGCGGCGACGACGAGGGTCAGCCCGGCCAGGACCAGGCTGTTGGGGACGCGGGCGGCCAGCACCTCCGTGACCGGCCGGTTCCCGACGAACCCGGTGCCCAGGTCGCCGCGCAGCGCGTGGGACGCCCACTCGGCGTACCTTTCGACCACCGGCCGGTCCAGGCCGAGGCTCGTCCGCACGCGTGCGCGGTCCTCCATGGAGGCGTTGGCGCCCGCGACGGCGCTGACCGCGTCCCCTGGCAGCACGGTCGTGGCGGCGAACACCACACCCGACAGCACCGCGAGGGACGCGGCCGCGATCGCGAGGCGGCGGCCCACGAAGACCGCCCAGCTCACGGCAGAGCCGCCCGGGAAAAGCCGGGGAACTGCTCGAACAGGTCGTCCTGGACGCCGGTCACGCCCTTCGCCTGAGCGTTGACGTAGGGCTTGAAGACCGGCACCACCGTGTTTCCGTCCTCCCACAGCTTCTTCTGCGCCTCGGTTCCGGTCTTCTTCGCCTTCGTCGGGTCGCTCTGCGCGCGGGCCTCGGACACGAGCGCGTCGACGTCCGGTCGCTTCCAGCCGAACGCCGCGGGAGTGCCTCCGGCGGTGGTGATCTGGTAAGTCGAAAGGGCGGGGACCGGCACCTGGTACGACGCCGCCAGCGGCAACCGCGCGTAGGCGGCGAAGTCGGCGAAGAGTTGCCCGGCGGGCAGTTCCTTGAGCGAGGCCTTCACCCCGATCTTCTTGAGATCCTCGACGTAGAGCGTGGCCACCTCCACCATGCCGGGGGTCTCCGGTCCGGTGGTCAGCACGACCTCTATTCCTTCGGCACCCGCCTCCTTCAGCAGGGCGCGGGCCCTATCCCGGTCGTAGTCCCGTTGCGGAAGGCCCTCGGCGTAGTCGGGGAACCCCAGCGAGGACAGGTCGTTACCCACGGTCGCGTTGCCGTAGAACACCGTCCGCACCATGGCCTCGCGGTCGACGGCGAGCTTGAACGCCTCACGAACCCGCTTGTCGTCGAACGGCTTGACGTTCATGTTCATCCGGAAGGACAGGCCGACCAGATAAGGGCTCCTGGACGGCACGATGTCGATCGCGCTGTTCGCCGACAGCGTGCGCGCGGTGACGGGGGCCAGATCGTGGACGAAATCCACCTCGCCGCTCGTCAGGGCACCCGCTCGGGCGTCGGAATCGGCGATCGAGCGCAGCTCCAGCCCGTCGAGGATAGGGGCCGGGCCGTAGTAGTCGTCGTTCCGCGTGAATGCGGCGCCCTGCCCGGCCGTGAACTCCGTGAGCTTGAAAGGCCCGCAACTCGGCATTCCGACCGAGAACTGCTTTGTGCCGTCCTTGACCACGAGGAAGTTGCCCTGGCAAAGGATCACGCGTCCGTCCGCGATCGGGCGGGTGGTCGGCAACACCACTTTCAGGTCGCCGTCAGCCTTGGCTTTGGCGAGATCGAAGTTGGCCGCGGCCATCCGGAACACGGGCAGCGTGCTGCCGGCCGCGAGCGTCGCCAGCGAGTACAGGACGTCGGCCGCTGTCAGCATGGAGCCGTCGGTGAACCGCACACCGGGCCGCAGGTGCAGTGTGTAGGTGCTGAGGTCCTGCGACACGTCGATGCCCTGGAGCACCCCGTAGCGCACGCCGTCCTCAGCGGTGGGGTCGAGATTTCCGAGACTGCCGTGCCAGGCGCGGGCGCGCACCAGGTCGAGCGGGGTCGGCCCATTGAAGAAGTCGAGGGTCTCCGACGCGCCGCCGCCGACGAACGCCGCGCGCAACGTGCCACCGGCCCGGCGCGTGCCGGAAGAGGCACCGGCAGTCGGGGCGGCGGCGGGTTCTCTGGAGGTGCAAGCGGAGGTGAGGCCGCCTCCCGCGGCGATGGCCACGGCGGCCAGGGCTCCCTGGCGCATGAAGAGGCGTCGGTTGAGAGGGCTGGACATGGTTCTCCTGTAAGCAGGCGCCCGGCATGGGAGAGCCCGGGCGAAGCGGGGGGCCGCTCATGGAGCGGAAGCTCGGTGGCGTTTCGGTCGATGGGAGCCACCTACGGTGGATCGGGGCCGGCCCGGTGTCAGCGGACCTCGTTGCGGACGGTGACGGCTCCCGAGGGGCACCGGTGTGCCGCTCGCCGTACGGCGTCGGCGAGCGGCGTCGGAGGAGCCTCGTCCAGGAGGACGACGAGACCGGTCTCCGCGTCCTGGTCGAAGACGTCGGGAGCGGCGAGCACGCACTGCCCCGCACCCACACATACCCGCGCGTCCGCCGTCACGGCCACGCCGGGCTGTTCAGGTGCTCTTGTGATGACATACATCCCAAGCTCCGCGGGACCGGTGGGATCGAGCCGAAGGCCGTGTTCGCCGAGTTCCGCCTTGAGCCGGTCTTCGCCGAGCACCCACCAGGCGTACTCGACGGCTGTTTCCTCGGTGAGATGTCCGTCCTGGAAGGTGCGATAGGTCATGTGCCAGGTGATCTGGTCGGGACCTGCGGGCTCGGCACGGCCCCATCCCTCGTAACGGCGTCGTCCGATACGGAGATCGGAGAATCGAGCCTGCGGCACTTGCACCGGCGCGGCCGGTGGTTGGAGGTTCACCACCGCGCGTCCGGCGGGCAGGAGCCGCCGGATGAGCAGGTCCCAGACCACGTGCCGTTCGGCAGGGGTGAAATGTCCGATGACGTTCATCGCGACCACGGCACCCACCTGAGGCGGCAGCTCGGCGTGGAGAAGGCCGTCGGGGAGCACGGTCACCCGGTCACGCAGCTCCGGGCTTTCGTTCACCCTCGCCAGGAGGACCGAACGCAAAGCGGGTGACGGCTCGACGGCGACGACCTCCGCATCGGGCACCGCCTGTGCGATCACCCTGGTGCCGTGCCCGCCTCCGGCTCCGACGTCGACGATCGGGCCGACGCTGCCGTGAAGTGCCTCCACCAGCCCGGGTGCGAGAGCCGACCAGTGCGCCGCGAGCATGATGTCGACGAATTCCGCGGATCGCTCGTATTGATCGGTCATCGGAGTCACCGGGGACGAGACGCGTACGGGAGCAGGGCCATCTCCCGGGCGTTCTTGATGGCCCGGGCGAGTTGCCGCTGCTGTTGCACGGTCACGCCGGTCACGCGGCGGCTGCGGATCTTGCCCCGGTCGGAGATGAACCGGCGCAGCAGGTCGGTGTCCTTGTAGTCGATGTAGGTGACCCCGAGCAGCGGGTTGGTCTTCTTCCGGGGGATACGGCGGGGCTTCACGCGATCTCCTTCATGTCGATGAAGTCGGCGAACGGGTCGGAGTAGGCGGCCCACTCGGCGGAGCCGGGAAGGGCGTCCCGTTCGGTGAGCAGGCAGGAGTCGAGCAGAGCGCAGACGCGCTCGCGGTCGAGATCGGGCCCGGTGAAGACCAGGTGCTGGATGCGATCGCCGGTGACGGGGTTCCAGTCCAGGGCGGCGGCGGCGCGGCGTGCCGGAGAGACCAGGTCCCAGGCGGCCTCGGGCAGCGCGGCCAGCCAGGGTCCGGCGTCCTCGATCGAGACGACGCCTGCCACGGCGTCCCAGGCCAGCATCCGCCCGTGGCGGTTGGCCAGCCAGAACCGGCCACGGGACCGGACGGAGCCGGTCACCAGCTCGTCGACCGCGTCGAACAGGCGTCCGGGGTGCAGCGGGCGCAGCCGGCACCACACGACGGTGGTGATCTCACCGGTCTGCGCGTCCCCGGGCAACTGCGCGGTGGCCGGGTCCACTCGTTCGCCCAGTTCGTGGACGCACAGAGCGGGGCCGGTCACCTCGGGCAGCGACGTGGAGAAGATCGGGGTGTGCGGAGCCAGGTGGCCGAGCACCGCGGAGGTCAACTCCATGTCCTCCTCGTCGCCACCATCGAGAAACAGCCCCGTGGCGTACTCCACCTGCCGGGCCAGCACCTCGGCGAGGTAGCGCTGGTCACCCGCGGCGGCACGCTGCCCGGTCTCGGCCAGGCGCTCGCCGCGGCAGATGTCCACCGGCATCAGCCCGGCGTCGAGCGCGGTCAGCACGCCGGTGAGGGCCAGCAGGTCGGCCGCGTCCTCATGGCCCAGCGCCTCCGCGACGGGACGGGGCTCGACGGAATCCCACAGATCGACGATCAGCAGGGACGCCGTCCTCGCGTGCCGTACGAGCTGTGGGAGCAGGTCCTCGCGGACGGTGCAGGTGACGCAGCCGTGGGCCAGGCGCACCTCGGTCCGGTCGAGGACGCCCGAGCCGTCGCGGATGACGCGCTCGACCCGGTCGGTGACGACTGCGGTCAGATCGTGGTGGATCGCGACGGCTCCTGGGTGGGTGCGTAGCAACCGGTCGACCAGGGCCGCCCGGGCGTCGCCGTACAGGCCTGCCACGAGGACGACGGGCGTGGGCATGTGACCTCCCGAGGATGAAAATGAAAACCGTTGTCGTTATCATTGCACAGCCGCCAACCGAGAAGGACGTGAGGGATGGCCAGAAACGAGCTACGACCGGTGATCAAGCTGCGCTCCAGCGCGGGCACCGGCTACACCTACGTGACCACCAAGAACAGGCGCAACGATCCCGACCGCCTGAAGCTGCGCAAATACGACCCGACCATCCGCCGCCACGTCGAGTTCCGGGAGGAACGATGAAGAAGGGCATCCACCCCGACTACCGGCCGGTCGTCTTCCGCGACCCCGGCGCGGACTTCGCCTTCCTCACCCGATCCACGATCACCAGCGACAAGACCATCGTGTGGGAGGACGGCAACACCTATCCCGTGGTGGACGTCGACGTCTCCTCGGCCAGCCACCCCTTCTACACCGGCCGCAACCGGGTCCTGGACACCGCCGGCCGGGTCGAGCGGTTCAACCAGCGCTACGGGAGAAGCTGATGTCCGCGCACTGCCAGCTCACCGGCGTCAAGCCGGTCTTCGGCAACAACGTCTCCCACTCCCACCGCCGCACCCGGCGGCGGTGGGACCCCAACATCCAGCACCGCCGTTACTGGCTGCCGAGCGAGAACCGTTTCGTACGGCTCACGCTCAGCGCCCGCGCGATCAGGACCATCGACAAGATCGGCATCGAGAACGCCGTCGCGCGGATCCGTGCCAGGGGAGAGAAGGTCTGATGGCCAAGAAGAGCAAGATCGCAGCCAACGAGCGCAGGAAGGCGACCGTCGCCCGCCACGCCGAGCGCCGCGCGGAACTGAAGGAGATCATCCGCACCGGCACGCTCCGGCAACGGGCCGAGGCCGTACGGCTGCTGAGCCGCCAGCCGCGCGACGCCAGCGCCACCCGGGTGCGCAACCGCGACTCGGTCGACGGCCGCCCCCGCGGCCACCTGCGCACCTTCGGTCTGTCCCGCATCCGATTCCGGGAGATGGCGCACCGGGGCGAACTGCCCGGCGTCAGGAAGGCGAGCTGGTAGCCGTGGCCGTACCCAAGCGCAGGACCTCCCGCAGCAACACCCGGCACCGCCGCTCCCAGTGGAAGGCACAGCGCCCCGACCTCGTCCCGATCACCCTGAACGGGCGGGAACTGCTGGTGCCCCGCCGCCTCGTCCGCGCCTACCAACGCGGTCTGATCGACCCGCCGGCGTGACACGTCCGCCGCCACCGCCAGTTCGATTCCCATAATCGGCAGCGGTGGCGGCACCACCCGGCCGCACTGTCACGCCCTGCCCCGGAAGGCGGGTCTCACTGAGGGCCACCAATCGCGAAGCCCCATCACGTGGCCGGGGGCCGCAGGCCGAGCCACTGCTCGGCGTCCCAGGCCTGGAACCGCTCGACCTCGGTGAACCCCAGCTTTGCCGCGAGGCGCATCGAGCCGACGTTGGCGCTCTGGGTGGTGAGCACCACCGGCTCGCCGGGAAGGGCGTCGTCGAACCAGTCGAGTGCCGCCGCGCACGCCTCGGCGGCGTACCCTTGCCCCCAGGCCTTCGGCAGGAACAGGTAACCGAGATCGACCTTCCCCATGGCAGCCGGGCGACGGTGCCCGGTTGCTCTCCTGAGCAGGATCTGGCCGATCATCGCCCCGTCGAGCTCGACGACGAAACTCCCTGGCCATCGCTCGGGCACCTCGGGCATCTCACGCTCAAGCTCGTCACGCGGGCGAGGACCGCCGAGGTAGGTGTGCACCTCTGGCGAGGCGAGCAGCTCGATGAATGTTGTACGGTCCCGCGCCTCGGGCTCACGGAGCACGAGCCGCTCGGTCCGGATCAGCTCAGGCGGCCAAGCCACAAGTCCCAGATCTGACATGCGCGCAAGCTAACAACCCTGTAGGACGACGTTCAACGTGGGCATCAACGCGGTGCTCACCGGCCGAGCCATGAGCGTGGCTGGGTGAACAATCCCGCGCCGTTCCCAACCTCCCGTCTATCCGGCGAGCGCCATGTGCGCCCCGAACACCCGGCCGTGGTAGGTCGGCGGTTGCCCGCCGGCCACCTTGGTGTGCACCACATTGCCCAGGAGCACGACGTGGTCACCGCCGTCGACATGCCGCTCCACTTCGCAGACCAGGAAGCCCACCGCGCCGGGCAGCAGTGGCGCCCCCATCGCCTCCGCCCATCTCGAGGTCGCCGCCGGCGACTCGTCGGCGGCCAGGAGGACATGATCGTCGACATCGCTCTCGACCTGCTCAACGCCTGAATCCAGCGGGAGTCCCTCCTCCCGCTGGTCCGGATGTCCCCGGTCATTGGGCGGGGGCTTGGCTGAGTTCGATGAGGCGCAGGACCGCGTCCCGGGTCTGGCAGAAGACCGCGATGGTCTCTTCGGCGGCTGCGGCGATGGCCTCCTCGCCGGGCGCATCGGACCGTTCGAGCAGCAGGGCCACGGTGTCGGCGAGAACCTCGTACGGATCGTCGACGGCGATGGGAGCGGTCTCCGGCTCGGACACGGCCGTGAAGAATCCGCTCAGTACGGCGTGCAGCGCGTAGGCCTGGGCGGCGAGGGAACGGTCGTGGCGGATCAGACGGTGGCGGTGCAGGATCGGCATGACCGCGGTGCACATGGCGGCGGGCTGGGTGCGGGCGTACAGCTCGCGATCCCCAGGTTCCGGGCTGAGCAGCCGTAGCAGCTCCGGGTCGCCGCCCCGCAGCCGCCGCGCCAGGGGCAGCTTCTGCGCGGTGCCTACCAACGCCGGCGCCAGATGGCGGGGCAGCACGGTGGCGGGGTCGGCCGTGAGGCGGCCGATGACCTCCTCCACCAGGGTCAGCAGTTCGCGAGCGAACAGCCCGCGCAGGAGGTCTTCCTTGCTCGGCCAGTACAGATAGACCGTCCCCTTGCCGACACCGGCCGCCCGGCTGATCTCGGACACGGTGACCTTGCCCACGCCGTGGTCGAGCACCAGCTCGCGCGCGCTGCTGAGGATGCGCGCGGCTTTACGCGAGTGGAGCTCAACCAACTGACTCACGGGGCGGATCGTCCTTTCCGATCAGGCGGGCGGCGACGTCGGCGCTCTTGGCCTGCATGTCCTTGGCCATTATCCTGCCCATCGCTTTCCCGATGCCCGGGGCGGGCATCAGGCGCAGCATCCCGGTGCGCAGGATCCGCCCCTTGCGGCGACGCCGTCTGCTCACGTGAGCCAGGTCGGCGCCGGACCACCATGGATCGTCACCGTCACGCTCGCGTCGGTCCGCGCGTACCGGCGTGGACGACCAGCGCGAGCGTGCCGACGACGACGATGCCGACGGTCAAGGTGATGGCCGTGGCACCGTCACCGGAGATCAGCGGAGGCACCACGGCACCGAGCAGGAACTGCGCGGCTCCCAGGACGACGCCCAGGCTGGAGACCACCAGGAACAACGCGGGCAGCAGGACCGGCAGGCCCCAGCCCGGCCAGGACGGCCGCTCGATGCCGCCCCCGAGGAGGATCCGCGGGCTCAGCCGACGGGTGCCCACGCTGTTGAGCCTGCCTGCCAGGACGATGCCGAGCGAGTTGACCGCGAAGATCACGGAAAAGAGCCGGGTGCTGATCTCGTACTCGTTCTGCAGGACGAACGAGCTGAGCGAGATGTAGATGAACCCGGCCCAGGTCCGGCAGGGCAGGAAGGTACAGGTCCATCGACAGGGGGGTCGAAGGCGGACAGCGCGCCGAGCGCGACCAGGACGCCCGCGTGCCGCCGCTTCGACCTGACCGGGACGGTGTCGGTCGTCATGCGAGGTGGACCCGCACGGCGTCGCCGTCCGCGCTGAGCCATCCCTTGCGGCGGGCGTACTCGACCATGGCGTCCCACCCGGCGGCCCAGCCGGGCGTGGCGGCCGAAGCGCTCGCCAGGCCGCGTAGCGCGGCGAGGTCGAGGTACGCGTGATCGGGACCGTGCAGCCGCCCCAACCCGGCGGCCTGCAGGGCCTGTCCGGCGGCATCCGGCCCGATCTCGCGCAGTTCCAGATGCAGGCGGGTGAAGTCGTCGGCCTCATGCACGGACACGACCTGGTCCGGACCGATGCTGAGATACATGATTTCCTCTCGGGGCGACCGCTCAGCGGAAGGCGGGAATGACTTCCTTGCTGAACAGCTTGACCGACTCCAGCGACACCTCGGGCGGCAGGAGGCCGGCCGAGAAGATGAGGTCGGCGATGCCACGCTCGCCTCGCGCACCGCCTGGAGCTGCTCGACGACGGTCTCCGGGCCGCCCATGGTCGCTGGGCGCACGGGGCCCGCGCCGGGCGGGGGGCCGGCCGCGACCATGTCGTGGGCGGCGTCGTACACCAGCGCGTACGTGCATGGACGACGCGCTCGTGCGATCGCGGGGTCTGTCCATCGAACGGCAGCACGCCGGAGTGGGCAAGGCGCGCATGGCCGGGCCCGGCCGACAGCTGAGCCGGACCCCGCCGCTGCCCACCGCCCCTGTCGGGCCTCCCGGTGCCGGATCCACTGGTCGGAGCGCATCTCACACCCCGGGTTCCGAAAGGAACCATCCAGCTGCTCGACGCCGTCAACAGCCGACTTGTGGCTTGACAGCTGGATCGCCATTCAGGGAAAGGACACCGACACGATGACGCAGCCTGGCGACTACGGCCTGCCCGGGTCGCTGAACCGAGCGCTGAGCGAGGTGGCAGCAGAACGAGCCGCCCAGGATGCGATGTGGGGCCTGCAGGAACACCCCGACGGCACCGGGCCCGCGTACGCGTCCGAGGCCGACCTGGCCAAACAGGCCGTGACCGACGCCGCGGCCGAAGGCCGGCTGACCTGGCGGCACATCCTGTACGAAGAGGTCCTCGAAGCGTTCGCCGAGGACGACGCCGACCGCCTGCGCTGTGAGCTGATCCAGGTCGCCGCGGTCGCGGTCAAGTGGGTCCAGGCCCTCGACAGACGCGCCCAATCACCCGGCAGTTCTCATACCGCACCCATCGGGGAGGTCACATCGCCGCAGCCGGGCACCACGGCGCTCCGTGATGCGACGGAGCCAGACCAGCTTCAACGTGCACGGACGACCCGTCCCTACCTGAAGATCCGCGGGACCGACGGCACCCTCGTCCTGCCCGGCCCCAACTTCCGTCACGGAGTCGTACGATTCCGAACGGTCGGGTTCGGCGCGCAACGCCAGGTCGACGCGGAACGGCAAGCGGCCGCCCTCGGCGGCCACCAGGTAGGGCTCCACCATGTCGGGTTCCACCTAGGCGCGGGTGGGGTCACCGGCCGGCGGCGGCCTCCATGACGGCGGCGGCAAGGCGGGCGTTCTCCCGGGCGCCGCCTCCCCCGCTCGCCCGCCGCCCTCAGCAAGCGGGACGATCTCGAGATTCCGGATGTGAGGGTGGCGCTCACCCAGTTCTACGCGCTGGTGCTCTACCCGCACATCGTGCACAGCGCCTACGGCGACCGCCTCGACGCCGACTTCACCGAACAGCTCATCACCACAGGTGTCGACATGTTCCTGAACCACTATCGGGCCGCACGCACGGAAAACCCCGCACACTCCCGGAATCGGCTAGGGAAGTTGCTCGCAAAGAGCCGGCCACCGGTCACGCACTACCAGCACGCGGCCCTGGCCTGATCCCCCTCATGAGGTGCCGAAAGCGGCCGGTGGGGACGAGATCGCCGTGGTGGCCGGCTTAGAGAGTGGCCGTCACGGGACGGCGTCCGCCAAGGTGGGCGGGAACAGAGGTGAGCGCCGCCACCACGAGCACGGTTGCCAGCACCAGGGCGACCAGCTGCCAGGGTGCGGGAAGCGTGGCCTTGTCGCCGTCGCCGCCGGTGATCGTGTTGATGGCGGCGAACAGCAGGAAACCTCCCGGGAAGACACCCAGGACAGCGCCGAGGAACGCGGGCAGCACCTGCGCGGTCGCCAGGGCGACGGTCACTTCCTGGGGGGTTGCGCCGAGTGCGCGTGCCAGCGCCGACGCGTACCGGTTGTCGAGCGCCGTCGCCCAGGTGATGACGATGGCGTTGACCGCCGCCAGGGAGAGCAGGATGACCGTCCAGACGAGGAGCACGCGCCGCAGCACCGCCACCTGAGCTTCGGTGTATGCGCCGGTGCCTGGCTGCTCGCCGAGTAAGGCGTTGAGCACCAGCAGGACGTAGATCCCGCTGACCGTGACCGCGATGCTGACCACGCCCAGCACCACCCGTCGCGGCCGGCGGGCGGCGACCCGCAGAGCGAGCAGCAGCGGGACGGGTAGTCGCGCCGAGAGAGTGATCAGCCAGCCGGTGCGGCGAGGCGGGCGTGCCGCGTCGCCAGCGCGCTGACGGTGCTGGAGCGGCCGCGCGCACGGCCGGAACAGCGGTCGCCACCACCGCGACGCCGAGTGCCACAGCGGTCACCAGACCGATCGTGGACCAGGTCAACGACGCCGTCCCCGCGCCGCCGACGAGGCCCGCGCTCGACTCGGTGAGCAACGGAGCGGTCAGCGCTCCGATCGTCAGCCCGGCCGCAGCCGCTACGACGGCCACCAGGAGGTACTCCGCGAGTAGCACGGCAGCGACCAGGCCCGGTGTGCCGCCGACTGCTTTCAGCAACCCGATACGCCTGGTCTGATCGGCTATCCGCCCGCCGACCAACACCGAAAGACTGGCCACAGCGAGCAGGCCGAGCAGCCACGCGCCGATCAGCAGCAGGATCTGGGAGTCCCGGGCCAGGTCGGTGGCGTCGGCGAGAATGCTATCCCAGGTCTGCATCGGCATGGCGCCGCCATAATGGCCGCCGTTCCTGTCGACGAATGCCTGGGCTTCGTCCGGGTCGGCCAGCTTCAGGTTCATCACGTAGGACAGAGCGCTTCGGTCCAAGGCGAGGCTCAGCACGTCCGCCTGGGTGAGCCAGGCCAGCCCTGGTTTGTACAGCAACCCCGCCGGCAGATTCCGGTCGTCCGGGATGGCGCCGTTGATGCAGCCGGCGGAGACGATGCAGGACGCTCCGGGATAGGGTGGCATCGCCGCGGTGACCGCGACTCCGACCACCTTGAACGACCTACCGTCCAGGGCGACCGAGTCACCGACGCCGACATCGAGCGAGTCGGCGAAGGCGGCCTCGAGCACCACGCCGCCGTCGCCGACCCAACTGCCCTGCGTCACCTCGGGCTGATCGACCGCTGCGATAGCGGCGTCGCGCCCTTCGACCTGCACATCCGACGTCCGGCCGGACGCCTCGAGCTTCGCCGCCATGACAGGGTACGGTCCGCTGTGCTCAGTGACGCCGGAGGCGATGGCCAGTTTCCCGAGCTCCGCGAGGTCGTCGGCCTGGCCGACGCTGGCCACCACGTCAGGTCCCTTGGTCACCGCCCGGGTGCTCTGATACGGGTCGCTGGCCGCGTCGCGCAGGACGAGCCCGAGCGTCAGCGTCGTGGTGGAGGCCAGGACGGCGATCAGCAGAAGCGCGGCCTCGGTGCGGCGCCGCCGGAGGTCTCGCAGGGCCAGGCGGATAACGAGGACGATGCGGCCCATTCCGGTCAGTCGTCCAGCCCGACGAGCGCGCCGAGCTGCCCGGTGGTGCCGCCGGTCAACCTGGCCTCGTCCACGAACGCGCCGTCGCGCATCGAGAATTTCCGGTCCGCGGTTGCCGCGATCCGCGCGTCGTGGGTGACGATGACCAGCGTCTGCCCGGACTCGTGCAGGTCCTTGAAGAGCTGGAGGACGTCCAAGGTGGCGGCGCTGTCCAGGTTTCCGGTCGGTTCGTCGGCGAGGACGACCAGCGGCTCGTTGCTCAGCGCCCGGGCGACCGCGACCCGCTGCCGCTGGCCGCCCGACAGCGTGGAGGGCAGGAATCGCGCCCGGCCGGAGAGCCCGAGCTGATCCAGCAGCTCCTCCGCGCGCCGCCGGGCGACCCGAGGCGAGCGTCCGGCGAGCAGCGCCGCCAGCTCGACGTTCTCGACGGCCGTGAGCTCCTCCATCAGATGGAAGGACTGGAAGACGTAGCTGACCTCGGTACGCCGCATCCTGGCCAGGGCCTTCTCGCTGATGTTGTCGATGCGCCGGCCGTTCAGCGACACCTCGCCGGCCGAGGGCCGGTCCAGCCCGCCGAGCAGGTGCAGCAGTGTGGACTTACCGCAGCCGCTGGGCCCCATGATCGCCACCGTCTCTCCCGCGCTGACGTCAAGGTCGACGCCGTCGACGGCGTGTACCAATCCTTCCCCTTTGCCATGCTCCTTCCGCAGCCCGCGGGCGCTCAGTACGGGCCGGCATTGCTCACGATTCACTCCTTCCGATAGGTCCAGTTCTGCTCACATGCCGTGCGCTACTACGCCGAGCAGCCGCGTCACCTCGCGAGGCGACCCTCCGCCTGCCGGAGCGTGTTCACCGATGTCAGCGGTGCCGATTGCGGCGGTGGCGCCGTACCGGCGGTGCGGCCCCCGTCTGGGATGGCCGATGGGGACGCCGACTGGGACGTCGTGGCCGACACCAGGAGCCGCGCAGAGGGCTCTGATCATGGCCGCCAGCGTGGCCTGAAGCGGGTTGCACGGTCGTGAACGAATCCGTTAACGCCATTGAAACCCCGGTTCGAGTATGAACGTCGGGTGCGCACTCTGGTGGCCGAAGACGAGCACGAAGCTGGGCGCGCGGATCGCCTGGCTGTCCGGCGGAGGGGCGGCGCCCACCGGGGCGGCGCGCCGCTGGGCGCGCGGATCGCCCGGCTGTCCGAAGGAGGGGCGGCGCCGCCGCGGGTCGTGCCGAACGATCGGCTGCCACAGCTGCCCGAACTGGTGAACAACGTGATCGGCTACCAGTGGCAGGCAACCGTGCTGTCGGTCGGAGCCCTGACACTGGTCTCGTTGGCCGTCGGATGGCTGATCGCCAGGCGGATCTTGCAGCCCCTCCACCGGATCACCGCCACCGCGCAGCGACTATCCCTGTCGACCCTGCACGAACGGATCGCACTCTCCGGGCCAAAGGACGAGCTGAAGGAACTGGCCGACACCTTCGACGCGATGCTCGACCGGCTCGAACGCTCCGTCGAAGGGCAGCAGCGATTCATCGCGAACGCCTCCCACGAGTTGCGGACTCCGCTGGCCGTCCAGCGGGCGGCGATCGAGATCGGGCTTCCCGAGGACGTCGGCGAGATCCGCGACACCCTCCTGCGCCACAACCGCCGCGCGGAGAACCTCATCGACGCCTTGCTGGTCCTGGCCCGGGCGGAACACGGCCTGGACAACAGGAGTCCGGTGGCCTTGGACCAGGTGGTACGGCGCGTCCTGGCGGAAAAAGATGCGGACGGCGTCATCGTGACGGTGCGGGCAGAGCCGTTCGTCGTCGACGGGGACCCTGTCCTGCTGAACCGGCTCGTCACCAACCTCCTCGACAACGCGGTCCGCTACAACCATCCCGGCGGAACCGTTGAGGTAACGCTCTCCCATGGAGCGCTGACGGTCCGTAACACCGGCCCGCACGTGCCCCGGGAACGTTTCGGCGACCTCTTCAAGCCCTTCAGACGGCTCCACACGACCCCCGGACAGGGTGCCGGGCTCGGCTTGTCGATCGTCGCAGCGATCGCGAAGGCCCACGGGGCCGACGTACGAGCGAACCCCAACCCGGGCGGCGGGCTGGAGCTCGTCGTGGTTTTCGCAAGATCGGAGGATGCATCCCCCGCAGGAGGAACAGCCGAGTGATACACGTGACACAGAATCTCCATCACCTGTCACATATGGCGCGGATCGGCTGCGTCTGCCCAGCTCGCCGCTCGCCCCGGCCGGCCGACTCGGTGGTGTCATCTGTCACATCAGCCCTGGAGGTGGTCACGCCGGTGGTCGCCTTAGCAGCGAGTCACACCACTCGGCGGGACATCACCCCCCTTCCTCACGGGCAGGACCTCCAACGACGCCGCGGGCTTCGCGTCATGCTACGGGCCGCATAGTCGCTCCCCCAGCGGGGCTTTCGACACCGGGCTTCCACGCCAGGCGTTTCCCCCTGACGCCGCCCGTCTGCTACCGGGCCTCCTGGCAGCTACCCGGACCGGACTTCCACCGGTAGGCGACGCCGAGCATAAGGATCCGCCGCTATGTCACGGCGTCACCTCCTGTCCTGCTGGGCGCGCATGAAAGCGCGAGGCTAGGGGTCGGATGCCAGGGCGGTCAGAAGGCGTCGACGTACACGTACACCCGGTCGAAGCGGAGAGCGGCCAGGTCGGCGCGGCGAATCACCCAGTGAAAGAGGCCCGCCTCCAGCTCCTCGCAGTCGTCTTCACCGCGCCAGGTGGCCAGCAGCCTCCACTCGTCGCCGTCCGCGACGGGCAGCGGCACTTCGTCCCGGGCGACCTCGACGGGGTCCCAGTTGAAGAGGACCGGCTCACCGCCAAGCTGGAAGCGCCAGTGAGGGCGCCAGCCGACCACGTGCGACCAGGCGGATTCCAACTCGGCGGCCCGCTGCGACTCCTCGTCGTCGTCCTCCTCGCGCCACGGCCACGACCACTGATGGAAGCAGAAGTCCAGCCGCGCCCGGCGGTAGGTGTCCCGACCGCCGTCCGGGTCGACCGGTCGCTCTGCCGACAGCGTCCCTGCCGGTACATACCGCACGGCGTCGGCGACCACCGCCCCACTGCCCGGATCGGGATCGGCGAAGAACAACAGCAGACCCTCGGTAGGCAGCGGCAGATCCGTCGCCCCGGGCGGCAGGGCCGCGCAGTCGACGGCCGCGACGAACGCCGCCACCGGCGCGGAGGCGCCCTCCGGCAGCGGCGGGTTCCCGCCGGTCAGCGCCACCACCGGGCCGGGGCCGTCCTCCGCGAGGTAGACCGCCGGGCGGGCGGTGCGTATGTACGCCTCCACCTCGGCGGCCGGAATCCCCCGTGCGGCGGCCTCCGCACGAAAGCGGGCGGCCCTCGCCGCCGGGGTCTCGTCAACGGTTTCCGTGTCAGTCATGGGACGACCCTATGGCCGTCATTCGGTTCATGTGGGCCATCGCGTTATGCGTGGTTCGACGTCTGATTTTGTCCGCGAGAACGGGAGCCGGATGTCGGTCACTTTCGGCGCCACTTCGCTGGCCTACCAATCCGGGCCAGGGCGTCGTGGTCGACTTCAGCGGCGAGGCGCCCGTGGTCACGGACGGGCCGTACGGCGAGACCAAGGAACTGTTCGAGGGCTTCTTCCTGCTCGACAGCGTCTCGAAACAGGAGCTGGTCGAGTTGCCCAGCCGCCGAGCGCCGGAAGCGGCTGGACCTGTCTCCTACCCAGCTAGCACCCACTACCTGGGTACGCCTCGAACAGGTATCGATATGGGGGTTTTCCCCCTGCCTGCCTAAAGGCAGGCCAAGGCAGTGTGGAAGTGTCTAAAGAACGCATGACAGCCAGGGGGAATCAATCATGTGCCGGCACCCGCAGTGCCCGCCGACGAATGCTCCCGACCGTGACGCGGCCCGCCTGATCGCCTGCCACCTTCGGCAGGGCCGGGGACGGCTGGGCAACGGCGTGGTGCTCTGCGACGGCAGCGGCGAGCGTACGGCCAACGCACACAGCAGCCTCGCCTGCGAGTTTGCGGGGTGTGCACTGTGAACGTGATCTACTCCCCCCTCCGGAACCAGCCGATGCCGGCCGCGCACCACTGCGAGGCGACCAACGGCCCGCGGCGCCGCCCTTCTTCCTTCCGTCACCGCTGGCAAACGCTGCGACGGCGGGTCGAGGACTTGGCGATCCAGCTCGCGGACGGCCCCGACGTCGAGGTGACGTCCTGGCGGTTGCCCGCGCAGGCCACCTCATGCGGCCGGGCCCGCCACCTGATCCGAAAGCGACTGAGCGCGTGGGGCATGCACTACCTGTCCGACGAGGCGGAGCTCCTGGTGAGCGAGCTGGTCACGAACGTGCTGCGCCACACCTGCTGCGACGACCTCACCATCCGGCTGTCGACGGTGAATGGGCTGCTGCGCTGTGAGGTCGAGGACTGCAACGGGGCGATCCCCAAGATGCGCTGGCCCGCCCCGGACGACGAGAGCGGCCGGGGATTGCACGTGCTGGACTCGCTGGCCTGTTGCTGGGGCACCGATCGCACCCGTAGCGGCAAGATCATGTGGTTCGAGCTGCCGTCCTACGCCCGCCGTTGACGGCCGCCTCTCTCCCGGCGAGGGGGCAGGAGCAGGCCGCCGTGATCAGCGGAGCGCGATGCGCCGACCGCAGCCCTGCCACCGGGGCTTGAGCGAGTGCCCCGTGACTGATGCAGGTCGTGCCTGACATGATCGGGAAGGATGAGATGAGCAGGCTGCATATCGCCGTCCACCGCGATCCGCCCCACGCGGTGCTTGCCCTCGACGGGGAGCTCGACATGGCCACCGCCGCACACCTGAACGACGCGTTCATGACGCAGTACGAGGCGGGCCAGCGGAAGGTGATCCTGGATGTGGGCGCGTTGACCTTCTGCGACTCCTATGGCTTGCGGCTGCTGCTGCGGTTGCAGGACCGGTGCGTCGCCGGCGGCGGTCGCCTGGTGCTGGCCGATGTGCGCGGGATGCTGGCCCGGGTGCTGAGCCTGACCGGGCTTGAACGCGCCTTTGCCCAGTCCGACACCGTGGAGCACGCCACGACGCAGTTGTGACCCCCGTTTCCTGTCCAGGCTGGCCGCGCAGGCGGGCGGTGCCGGCGGCCTGCGTGGGGTGCCTTAATCCGGAGATGGGCCAGTACGTGGGCGGGCGGCGGGCGGCGGGTAGAGGCCGAGCTGCGCGAGCAGCTCCAGCTGGTCGAAGTAGGACTGAAAGCTGATCACGAGCCCGTCCTCCACCGTGACGATCTCGCAGGTGCGCAGGTGGACGCGACGCCCCGTCGCCTGGGCCTGCTCACCGTTCGGCAGCAGCAGCGGACCCCTGTGCGTGCAGGTCAGCGTCACCTCGTTGATCGCGTAGTCGCCGACGTCGATCTGGAGCCAGGTCGAGCGGTGAGAATCCGGGAAGGCGGCGAAGAAGTCCTCCAGATACGACGCGACCTCCGCACGCCCGTCCGCCGTGCCCCACGGGCCCACGAGCGCGCACCGCGAATGGAACAGCCGCACCGCGCCTTCGACGTCATGGGCGTCGAAAGCACCGTGCCAGCTGGTCCATGATCTCCCGTGCCCGTGTCACCGCACCCGTCACCCCTGTCCGGTCACTTCCCAGCCTAGGCGGGCGGCGTTCGAGGGGCTTACACACCCACTGGTCTCCTCCCGAAAGCTGGTCGGCACCCCCACCTCCGCCAGCTGGCGCCGGCACTCGTCGTCACCATCCCTCCACCGCCGCCCCGGGGCCTCTACACCGGCACCGTCACCCACTCCGGCGCCTGGGCGACGTTCGCCCACCAGACCGATGGGTAGTTGGGGGCCACGTTCCTGCCCTGTCCCCGCAGGCGTGAGGGAGTTCCGCATGCCAGTCGATCCCGAGCCGGTCCTCACCGTCGCCGTCGGCCAGGGCGCCGGCGTCATCGTGGTACGAGTCGCCGGTCAGCTCACGGCCGTGTCGGTTGCGTTGCTGCGTACCCGGCTGGGGGGCGTCTGGCAGCTACCGCGCGTCTCGGTTGTCGTCGTGGACCTGGCTGAGGTCGTCTTTTGCGATTCGGCCGGGCTGAGCGGTCTGGTGGATGCCTGCCGGGACAGCCGCGCGAGGGATATCCGGTTGATGCTGGCCGGCGCCGGGACACATCTGATCCAGGTGCTGGAGCTGACCGGGTTGGACAGCCTCTTCGATATTCACCCGCAGGTGGCCGCTGCACTGGACGTGGCCGCCCAGTAGCGTCGGCCAGGGCGAGGTCACCGGGCCGCCTCACCGGCCGCCGTGGTGGTTGGCCGGAGGCGCGCAGGTCGCGGGCGAGGCCGACGGCCCGCTCGAGTTCGGGCCGCCTGGTGGCGCGGGTGGAGATCTTCTCGGCAAAGATCCGGGTGACGCTCGCCGCGGCCAGGGCGTTCGCACCGATCGGGTTCGCCCTGGATGGCCCAGGCCAGGGGCAGCCGACGAATCGAGGTTAGTAGGCGAGTTCTCCGATGCCGCCATCGACGCGCAGGACGGTGCCGGCGGTGTAGGCGGACTCGTCAGAGGCGAGGTAGACAGCTGCCTTCGCCAGCTCGGTGGCGGTGCCGATGCGATGCAGGGGCACGGTCTGCCGGAGTTCGTCGTAGATGGCGGCCTGTCGCTCGGGGCCAAGCGACTTGAACGTGTCCGTAAGGGTCGGCCCCGGGCTCAGCCCGTTGACCCGGATACCCCGGTCCTTCAGCTCATAGGTCAGCCCGCGGGAAAAGGACAGCAGGCCTGCCTTGGCGGCACCGTAGACCGCCGCGTTCTCATGCCCGATGAAAGCAGAGACAGAGCCGACGAGGATGACCGAAGCTTGCCGTGACAAGAGCGGCAGCAAGGCCTTGATCAGGAAGAACGGTCCCTTGAGATTGGTGGCGACGAGCCTGTCGAACGCCTCCTCGGTCCATTCCTCGATCGGGAGATGGGTGACGTCGGCGGCGTTGCTCATCACGATGTCGAGCTTCGGCCACTCCTCCTGCAGCCGCGCCGCGAGCGCCGCCTGGCCGGGCACGTCGCCGGCGTCGCTGACGATGGGCAGCAGCGGGCCGTCCAGCTGCCGGGCGGCCTCCTGCAGCCGTTCCCGCGAGCGGCCGGTGATCGCGACAGCCGCTCCCTCGGCGAGGAACTCGCGGGCGGTCTCCAGCCCGATGCCGCCCGTCCCGCCTGTGATCAGTGCGTGCTTTCCCTCAAGACGACCCATTGAACTCATCTTCCTCACTCGCGCCAAAGGCGCGTGATTCTGGTAACGGTGGTTCTGGCAACGATGACGGGCCATCCCCGTCATCACGGGGCACCCGCCAGAGGCCGGCGGCTTCCTCGCTGCGGACCTGGCCCTGGCCGGCGCGTTCGGGGTCAGATGGCGGTCCGGCCTCCGTCGGCGGCCACGACGGCACCGGTTACGTAACTTGCCCGGTCGCCGGCGATGAAGGCGATGACCTGGGCGACCTCGGCGGGGTCGGCGGCGCGCTTGAGCGCGGTCGTCAGTCCCATGCCGCCGAGGTCCGGGCCCATGGCCGCCACCACCTTGGAGGTGGTCATCGGGCCCGGCGACACGGCGTTGACGCGCACGTTCGAGGCGGCGAACTCGGCCGCCCAGGTGCGGGTCAGGGACTCAAGCGCCGCCTTGGTGGCACCGTAGACCGCCATAGGCGGCATGCCCAGGCCGGCCGCGGTGGAGCTGACGTTGACGATGCTGCCGCCCCCGCGGGCGGCCATCTTCGGTGCGAGCCGGGCGACCAGGACGAACGGCGCGCGCACGTTGACCGCGAAGGCGGCGTCGTAGGCGGCGATGTCCTGGTCGGCGGTCGCGCTGAAGGGGACGACGCCCGCGTTGTTGACGAGGATGTCCACCGTCCCGGCGTCCTCGGCCAGCCGCTGCACGGCCTGCGGGTCGGCCAGGTCGGCGGGAATGAAACGCACGGTGCCGGCGGAGCCGGCCGCGCTCCCCCGCACGTCGTCCACGACCTGGGCGCCGCGGCCCGGGTCGGTGCCGGTGATGATCACGTTGGCCCCGCCGGCGGCGAGGATCCTCGCTGTCGCGTGCCCGAGCCCGCCGATGGCGCCCGATCCGGTGATCAGCGCCGTCTTTCCCTCGAAGTCCATGTGGTCCTGCCTCTCGTCCGCTGGCACGCTCGCGCGCCACCGACTTCTGTGTGATCGTTCAATAAGTCGGTCAGCCCTCACCGTACGGCTTTTTGTGCGAGCGGTCAAAAAGTCCTAACCTGGGGACGTGGCACGGACAGGACGCCCCCGCGCATTCGACAAAGACCAGGCCCTGGAGCGCGCGCTCCTGCTGTTCTGGTCCCGGGGCTACGGAGCGACCTCCGTTCAGGACCTCGTCGACGCGCTGGCCCTGGAGCGGGGCAGCCTGTACGGCGCTTTCGGCGACAAGCGGCAGTTCTACCTGGCGGCGGTCCAGCTGTACTGGGACACCTACGAGCGCCAGCTGATCACGGCGCTGGAGGCCGGGCCGGTGCTGCCGGCGCTGCGCGAGGTGCTCGCCAACCCGGCCCGGGCACAGGAGTACGCCTCCGACGTCGGCAGCCCGCAAGGGTGCATGATCGGCAACACCACCGCCGAACTCGTTCCGCAGGATGCCGAGGCCCACGAAATCGTCGCCCGCTCGCACGCCCGCTTCACCCAGATCGTCGCCGACGCCCTGCGGCGCGCGCAAGCCAGCGGCGAGGTCACCCAGGCCGCCACCCCCGAGGCCCAGGCGCAACTCCTGCTGTTCACCGTCCAGGGCCTTTCCCTGGTCTCCCGCACAGGACTCGACACGGCCGCCGCGCTCGCCGCCGTCGATGCCCTGATCGACGCCCTTCGCGCTTGAACACCGTGCAATCCCGGCGAGGTTGACCCCTGATCCACCGGCTTGATGTCTGGGGACAGTTTCTAGGGGAACGGAGAAGGGCCTTATGACCTGCGATGATGGGGTTTCTCTAGAGCCACCATCAGGCACGATCCGCCAGGCACTTCCAAGATGGAACCTTCCCATGCCGTGGCGGCGGTCTCGTCCGCATTCGACAACCGGAACCTGATCGCGCACGGCGGCCGCGAGTCGGTGGCGTGGTTGGCCGAGCGGTGCGGTCTGCCTGTGCTGGTCGGGGAGTGCGTCCGTCTGCCGGTCTCGAAGGACGGCCCGGGCGCCTTCCCCGCGGCGAAGGTGATGTCGCTGGTGGGCGGCATGGTCGCGGGCGCCGACAGCATCGATGACATGCACCGGCCACGGCACGGTGTGATGGGCAGCCTGTTCTCCGCGGCGGCTCGCTGATCAGCGGGAACCTCATTAGCGCCGGATGGCGTTCGAGTACCCCCGACACCACCGACCCGCCACCACGACGAAGGCCCGACTCGATGCGCGGCCATCGTCACCTCCGGAGCCCACCTCATCACGGCCCTCTGCTCCCGACGGTGCCCCTGGCCGTGACGTAGCAGTCGGCGTGGTGGGTCGCCCACGCTGAGCGGCAGGTGGACCGCGTTCAGGGCGGGGAGGTGAGCGCGTCCTTCAACGCCGCTCGCGCGCCGCGCAGGGCATGACGAAGCTGGTCCGGTGTACGGCGGATCTGGGCCAGCAGGAGGCCGCCCTGGATTGCGGCCATGGTGAGGTCGGCCAGCTCCGTCACGTCCACGTCCGGGCGCAACTCGCCCGACTCCTGCATCCGGCGCAGGCCCGCGATGAGGGGGGCCTCCCAGCGCGCGAAGGCGTCCACGAACGCCTGCCGGGTGAGGTCGTCCTGGCCGCTGAGCTGGCTGGCCAACGAACCGATCGCGCAGCCGCCCACCGCGTCCTGCCGCGTCCCGTTGGCCACGATCGCGTCGAACCAGCGGTCGATGCCAGCCAGCGAGTCGACCTTCAGGAGCAGCGGTTCCTGCGCGGCCAACACCCTGTCCACGGTGGCATGAACCACGGAGCGGATGAGATCGTCTCGGTCCTCGAAGTAGTGGTAGAGCTGGCTACGGCCGACCCCCGCGGCGCGTTCGACATCGTCAAGCGTCACCGCCGCGACGCCGTGCCGCTGGATGAGGTCTGCTGCCGAATCGAGGATGCGCTCTCGGGTCGCGCGGCCCCGCGCGGTGGTCGGCGTGTGTCCCATGGAGCCTCCTCCGGTGTCTGTATCTCATAGTACAGACGTCCTGTACTCGACGATACAGTTTGTGGTAGACCTGTCTGTACTGGGCGATACAGTCTTCGGCGGAGAGGTGACGATCGAAGCGTGTCCGCCATCCCACCCATCCAGCTCCCTGTGCTGGACGCCCGACCACCGCCCACATCCCTGAGTCGGCGTTCCGCCGACGCGATCGCGCTTGCGCAGCACGCCGAGCGCCGGGACCCTCCCCATCCCGCACAACCGAAAGGAAAACCATGTCCCTCCACCGACCCACCGGGCTCCGGGGGGCGCGCCGCCACGTTCGGCCTCACCGTCCTGCTCACCGCGGGTACCGCGGCCCCGGCGGCCCTCGCGACCCCGGCCCCGACCGCGGCCTTGGCCACCACTGCGACGCACCCCGGCCACGCTGCCGGCACCCGCCTGGGCGACGTGCGCGTCCTCGCCCACTTCGACCGGGCCGCGGGCCAGGCCGCCGAGAGCATCGCCCTGGAGCCCGGCGGCGGCGCGATCATCGGCATGATCCCAGGGCGCCAGGTGGTGCGGGTCGCGCAGGACGGGGCCGTCCAGGTGCTCGTCACCATGCCGCTACCTCCGGGTGGCGGCGGCACCACTCCAGTCATCGGGGACCCCGTGGTCACCGGGGTCGCCCGGTCGGACAGCGGCGCCGTGTACTTCCTCTACTCCTCCGGCCAGGGCGGGCTGACCGGGATCTGGCAGGTCCGTCGCTCCGGTGAACCCCGGCTCGTCGTGCCGCTGCCTGCCGACACCATGCCGAACGCACTGGTCATCGACGGCAAGCGGGACCGCTTCCTGGTCACCGACTCCGCCGGCGGGCGCATCTGGCAGGCCCCGCTGCGCGGCGGCGAGGCCTCCGTGTGGTCGGCGGACCCAGTCCTGGCGCCCGGCGCCTTTTTCGGCGCCAACGGCATGAAGATCCACGACGGCGCCGTGTGGGCGAGCAACTCCGACCACGGCACCATCGTGCGCATCCCGCTGACCAAGAGCGGCGGCTCCGGCCGCGCCGAGGTCCGGGCCACGGGGCTGGAGGGCATCGACGACTTCGACTTCACCGGTCAGGGCACCGAGATCCTCGCCGCGATCAACCAGAGCAGCAAGCTCGTACGGGTGGACGCGGACGGCACCCACGAAACCCTGCTGGACGCCCAGGACGGCATGCAGGGGACCACGGCCGTCGCCATCCAAGGAAATCGGGCCTATGTGACCAACGGCGCCAACCTAGTCGGGAACGACTCGAACCTGCTGCTCGCGAAGCTGCAGCGGCGCTGACGGCGGCTGCCGTCACCGCGGCCGCCGTCGCGCTCCGCCGGCCAGCGGGCCGGACATCGGCTCTCCGGCCGCTCCCGGCCCGCGTCGGCACGCGCTCCGGCCTACTCGTCGTCGGTGAGCGCGCGATGCCGGCGCTTCGCTCCCGAACGTGGCCCCAGCCCCAAAACGGCCAGCCTGCGCCTCCACGAGAAGGCCGGCTTCCGCGTCGTCGGCATTCGCCACCACATCGGCCACCACCACGACCACTGGCGCGACGTCATCCTCCTCGAACGCCGCAGCGCCGTCACAGGCCTGTGGCCACCGATTGTGCTGCCGAATCCTTATAGGGATCAAGGCGGCGCCATAGCTCGGCCCGTCGCCCGCCCGCCGTCCGGGCGTGCGGCCTGGGGGGCGGTCCCGGCCGGCAGAGGCTCGGGCCGCCCGCCGCACACCGGACCGCGCCGTACCCGCTCTCAGCGCCACACCGCCGCCGCTGTTAGAGCCTGTCTGACAAATGATCTCGGCTGGTGCGGTTGCATGATCGTTCGTGGTGAGACGTGGCGAGCTCGGCCGGCCGCCTGCCTTCGGCCCCCAGATCCACGCCCAGCGCCACGCCGTGGAGTGCGGCATCAACCGGCTCTCTTGTAGGCCACGTTGCCCCTTCCTGCCGTCGCAGACTTTGATCGTCGAGCGATCCGCCGGAACGCTCGCGCGGCCGTCGCCGTAAGCATCGCTCCAGCCTGAAGCGCCGGCCCAGGCCGATCGGACCGTCCCTAAAACCAGCGCCCCGGCCAGCAGCGCGACGGAGCGCCCGACAGATATGGACAATCTTCGCGATAAGCCGCAAAAAGCGTAATTCATAGCGGCATTTTCTATTCGCTTGACTTTTCGTTGCTTGACAGAAATCCTGCAAGGCTCCGTATTTTCCTGCGCCGGAGGGAGATCTGTTTTCATGATGGACGACCATGCCGGGACGCCGTTCGCGTCTGTGCGGCGGCCGCGGCCTCTGCCGGTGCTCGTCCTCGCGGATGTCAGCGGGAGCATGGCCGAACACGCGAAGATGGAGTCGCTGAACCTGGCGATGGGCAGCATGATCCGCGCCTTCGCCGAGGAGCGGTCGCCGCGAGGCGAGATCACCGTAGGAGTGATCACGTTCGGCGGGCAGGGTGCGGCGCTCCACCAGCGGCCCGTGCCCGCGGCCTCGCTCGACTGGACGAACATGAACGCGGTGGGCGGCCCGAGCGGCACGCCGATGGGCGAGGCGTTCGAGCTGGCGCGGCAGGTGCTGGAGGACGAGGAGCTGACCCCCGCCCGTTCCTACAGCTCGACCCTGGTGCTGATCTCCGACGGCAGGCCGACGACCCGATGGCAGCCGCAGCTGGAGGGCCTGCTGGCCTGCCCGGCGGGCAAGAAGGCCCTGCGGCTCGCGGTCGCGATCGGGCCGGAGGTCGGCTCCACGGCGTACCGGGTCCTGGAGGCGTTCGTCGCCGACCCGATGTATCCGGTGATACGGGCGGAGGAGGCCGACCGGGTGCCGGAGATCTTCAGGTACATCACGCGGAGCATGAGCATCCGCGTCAGCAGCGCCAGGCCCGACGACGTGTCCGTGTTCGACCCCGACGAGCTGGCCGACCTGAGCGACTGACCGCCTACGAGTGAGGAGTGACGTGCGCGTACCACCGCCCGGCAGACGGGTGAGGCGCTCGCACCGGCCCGGCGACATCGTGCGCGACGACCGCGGCGAGGCTCTGGAGCTGTGCGAGGAGATCGGCAGCGGCGGCCAGGGCACGGTCTGGTCCCTGAAGGGAGGGCAGGCGGCGGTCAAGTTCGTCGAGTCCGGCGCGGGCGACGACCTCCGGCTCAGGATCGCCGCCGTCCGGCGGTTCGACCTGAGCGGGGTCCCCATCGCGCGGCCGCTGTCGCTTCTCGTCGGCGACGACATCGGCTACACGATGGAGCTGCTGGCCGAGATGACCGGCATCGGCACCCTGATCGCGGTCCCCCACGAGAGGCAGGCGGAGTGGTTCCACGCCACGGGCGGGTTGCGCCGGAGGTTGCGGCTGCTCGCCCGGGCCGCCGAGGCGCTCGATCGGATCCACAGCAAGGGGCTGGCCTACGGTGACGTCTCGCCCGGCAACGTCCTGGTGTCGGCGCGCAGCGAGAACGACCAGGTCTGGCTGATCGACCCCGACAACCTCTCGGTGCAGGCCCGGCTGCCGGACGCCGCGTACGTCACCGAGGACTACGCGGCTCCGGAGCTGCTCACCGGCCAGGCGGGGCCGGACAGCCTCACGGATGTCTTCGCCTTCGCCGTCCTGGCCTTCCACACGCTGGCGCTGACCCATCCCTTCATCGGCGACATGGTCGACCGCGATGCCGGCCTGGAGGTCGACGCGTTCCGGGGCAGACTTCCCTGGATCGACCACCAGACAGACGACCGCAACCGCAGCAGCCAGGGCCTGAGCAGGCAGATCGCCCTGACCAAGGGCCTGCGGCGGCTGGCCGCCCAGACGTTCGAGGAGGGACTGCACCGGCCCGAGCGGCGGCCGTCGATGCGGGACTGGCACGACAAGCTCGATCAGGCGGCCCTCCTCATGATCGCCTGCCCGGGCTGCGGCGGGACCTACCACGCTGCGATGACCGGGTGTCCCTGGTGCCGCCGGGAGAGCCGCCCGCCGGTCCTCCGGTGCGACCTGCACGGGTACCTCCCCGCGGGAAAGGCGCCCGAGATCCCGGACGAGGCCGAGACCGAACGGCTTCGGTCGATCATCCTCGCTTCCGGGCAGCCCCAGACCGTACGGGCCCGTACCGGCCTGCTCTGTCTCGATCGCGGGCCGTCCGGCATCGCGACCGACCCCGGCGAGCCGCTGGTGGACCTGAACTGGGACGGCGGCCGCCGGGTGCTGATCCACCGCGTGGGACGGCACCCCGTGTGGATGGTCAACCGCCGTGCCCGCAGCGATGTGCCGCTGGATCCCGGCGACATCTGGCCGCTGAACCTGAACGACACCGCCGATTGGACCGTCCACTTCGGCCCGCCGGCGGAGCCGCACCGCCTCCTGCGGATCCTGCTGCCCCGGACGGAGGCATGATGAGGTCCCTCGTCGAGGTGCTGCCCGGCCCGGCGACGTTCGCCCGGGTGCGGCTGCCGGCCGGGCTGCGTCCCGACGGTCTGCGCGGCAGGGAGATCGCGCTGGAACGACTGGGCTCCGTCCTCATGGCGACGTACCCGCTGGCTGACGGCTCCGTCCGAGAGCACCCCGTGACCTGCCCGACCCGGCAGGACGAGGACGCGCTGCGTGCCGTGGTGACCGAGGGCGGGCACGTCGTCGCCGTCGTGGACGACGTGGACCCGCGCGGCCGGCTGCGCCTGCGCGTTCACGAGATCGCCGGCCGCTACGCGTGGGGTGAGCTGAGAATCGGGGCGGACGAGGCCGCGCTGGACTCCGCCAGGCGCATCGCGGGCTCCGAGCAGGTGCGCGAGCGGGGCGGAGCGCTGAGCTGGCTCCAGCGCCGCCTGCTGCATCCCGTGGAGCCCGGCCCGGCAGCCGTGGACGGCGAACCCGCCACCCGCCGTCTGATCGCGCTGGTGGCGCCCGGGCAGGACATGACCGCTCCGGTCTCCTGCCGGCTCATCGGCGACGGCATCGTGGCCACACTCCGGCAGGAGCAGGGCGAGTGGCGGCTGCGCGGTGTCCACAGGGAGGTCCACGCGGCCCGCGACCACGAACGGGTCGCGCTCGTCCACGGACGGATCGACATCGTCAGCGCGACGGTCAAGGCAGGGCTCAGGCGCGGGATGCGCGAGGAGCTGGCGCGGCTGGCCGGTGACGAGGGCGAGCAGACGTTCATGGGCCTGTGGCGCCGCTATCACGAGATGGAGAACAGGTACGCGCTGCGCCGCTTGTGCGAGTTCGGCTACCTGAAGTACGCGGGCTGGTCCTACCTCGGCGACTCCGAGGACGTCGTACGGTTCGGCGTCGCGGGCGGCCATGACGAGCTCCTGGCCCGGCTGCGCGAGGACGTCGTCGCGGGCGACGAGGTGGAGCTGGAGTGCACCGTTCAGCTGCCCGAACTGCTCGGCGGCGCCGCCCGTCTCGACCACGATCAGAGCGCCGGCCTGCTCGATCTGGAACCGGTCCGGGGCAACCTCATCGGCGCGGTCGTCCACGTCGACGTGGAGGCACGGCTGCTGGACCTGCGCATGATCCGGCGCAGGGGGGACGACGAGGGCCCGGTCAGGCCGGAGAAGGAGGGATTCCCTGCACGCCGCGGTCCGGGGCGACCGGCGCCGGCTCGACCGGCGCGACCGGGCGCTGAAACGGCTGCTGAGCGGCCGCGTCCCGCTGCCGCAACTGCTCGCGCTGCTCCAGGGCGTCCCCGAGCGGGGCAGGCCGCGGCGGCATCTGAAGGCGATGTCCGCGGGCGCGGCGAAGTGCTTCGCCTCGGGCGAGCCGAACGCCGAGCAGCGCATGGCGTTGGAGGCCGCGCTGAACACTCCCGACGTCGCGGTCATCCAGGGCCCGCCCGGCACCGGCAAGACCCAGCTCATCGCCGCCATCCAGGTGCGGCTGGCCGAGGAGGGCCTCGGCCACGCCACCGTCAGCCGCAGCATGCTGCTGACCAGCTACCAGCACGCGGCGGTCGACAACATGATCGAGCGGTCGAAGGTCTGGGACCTGCCGTCCATAAAGATCGATTCGCAGGGACGCGGCTCCACGGCGCACATCGAGAACTGGCGCCTGGCCACCGTCCGCGCGTTGCGCGAACAGGTGGGCGCCACCCCGGACGGCCGTCGGTCGATGGCGATGCGCGAGGTGGCGAGGCAGACGGCCGAATACTGCCTGGCCCCGGTCCCCGTCGACGAGCTGGTACGCCGCCTGGAACGCGTCGCCGTACAGATCGCCGGGCTGGCGTCGGACGAGCTGGCCGACCGGCTGGAACGACTCGTCACCGACTTGCGGGTGTCGGAACACATGGCGGGATTCCAGGCCGACCACCGGCGCGAGAGCACGCTGCGGGCGGTCCGCGGCATCCGCTGCGAGCAGGTGTCCTTCGGCGACGACGGCCCGCTCATGGCCGCCGCCGCGATCGAGCAGCTGTCCCGCTCGCCCGTCGCCGACGCCAGGCACATCGAGGTGCTGAACCGGGCCGCCGACTGGGCGGGCGAAGGGCCGTTCCCGGCCCTGGCCGAGCTGTCGGCCGTACGCGACGAGCTGCTGGACCGGCTCACCGACCGCGCCGACCGGCTGTTCCGACCGGCGGCCAGGGAGGACGTCGTGAACCTGCTCAACGAGATCGTGGACGACCTCGACAAGGGGCGTCGTACGGGGGCGGAGGGCGTGCACACCGCCCTGCTGGAGTACCTGGAGGAGCTGGAAGGCGATCCGGAGGCCGTGCTGGCCACCCTCCGCCTCTACACCACCTCGCTGGGCACGACCTGCCAGCAGGCCGACTCCCCGGCGGTGCAGGACGCCAAGGACGGCGAGCGGCTGTTCGACACCGTCATCGTGGACGAGGCGGCCCGTGCCAACCCACTGGACCTGCTGATCCCGCTCACCCTGGCCGCCGACCGGGTGATCCTGGTGGGCGACCAGAACCAGCTGCCGCACATGCTGGAGCCGGACGTGGAGAACGAGCTGCGCTCCGACGCCGGCAACGAGCTGGCGAGGCTGCACGAGAGCCTCTTCGGGCGGATGTTCGACATGCTGCACGGCGGAGACCACACCCCCGGCACACGGCGGGCGGTGCGGCTGCGGCGGCAGTACCGGATGCACCCGGTGCTCGGGGATTTCGTCGGGCACGCCTTCTACGGCGACAACCTGGAGTCCCCGCGCCCGGCCGAGGCTTTCGCACACGGCCTGGACCGGTATCAGGGCCGCCCGGCCGCCTGGCTGCGGGTGCCGCACCAGGCCGGCGGCGAGCACGGCGGGCAGAGCAAGTCGCGCACGGCCGAGGCCGAGGCCGTCGTGCGGGAGCTGCGGCGACATGTCTTCGACCGGCCGGACCTCACCTTCGGCGTCATCGCCTTCTACAGCGCCCAGGTCCGGCTGATCTGGGAGAAGCTGGTCGAAGAGGGGCTGGCCGAGCGCTCCGGCTCGGGGTTCCAGCCGGTCGAGCGGCTGCGGCGGGACGGCGAGGGGCGGGAACGCGACCGTCTCCAGGTCGGCAGCGTGGACGCCTTCCAGGGCAAGGAGTTCGACGTCGTGTTGCTGTCGACCACCCGGTCGAGCAGGCCGCCCGCGCTGGATCCGGCCCAGGCCCGGCCGGAGCACCCCAAGCACGCCAAGTACGAGCAGTGGGCCCGCCGCGCGTACGGGCACCTCATGCTGGCCAACCGGCTGTGCGTGGCCATGAGCAGGCAGCAGCGGCTGCTGGTGGTCGTCGGAGACGACGCGATGTTCACCTCGCCCCTGGCACCCGAGGCCGTCGGTCCGCTGAAGGACTTCCACGCGCTCTGCCGGTCGCGGCACGGGATCGTGCTGGCTCCGCACGCGGAAGGCGAGCGGTGAGCGCGGAGATCCGGTTCCAGATCCGTCGTGGCGTCCTCCGCCTGCGGCAGCCGCCCGACTCCGGAGACCTGCTCTTCCTGTGCTGGCCCGTGCTGGTCTACCGGGTCACCGCGCCCGTGGTGCGCGTGCGCCACCTCGACATCATCGAGAAGGTCGTACTCGCCCTCTGCCAGGCGGGGATCAGGCAGCACGACGAGATCGCCGCGCACATCCACCAGAGCCCGGAGCTCTGCGCGCACGTGCTGCGGCAGCTGCGCGACAGCGGGCAGATCGACCGGTACGGCGTGCCGACCGAGGCGGGCACGCGCACTCTGGCCACCAGCCGGCTCGGCGAGGAGCCGGAACTCGTCGTCACCCACGTCTTCCAGGACCCGTGGACCGAACGGCTGTGGCCGCGGGCCGCCGCGGACCTGCGCTTCCACCGGGTGCACGGTGTCAGGGACACCACCGCCGAACTGCGGCTCAACACCGCCGGCTCACCCCGGCCGATCTCCGCCCACGTGGTGACCGCCGAGCCGCGGCGGGCCCGCACTCCCACCGCCCAGGAGATCATCGACGCCGTCGCGGGGCAGCGGAAGGCCGAGCTGGCCCGGCGGGTCGACCGGCTCACCGACGAGCGCGGCGGCCGCAACCCGTCCGCGTACCTGGCGGAGGAGGATCTGGGGGCGCTGGCCGGCGAGATCAGGCTGCCGCACGAGGCCGTCGTGCAACGGGTGCTCCGAATCGGCGAGCCCACGCCCGAATACCTCCTGCTCTGGGTGACCGGGAACGACGAGGTGGGCGGGGGTCCCCGGGCGTGCGACCCGTTCGGGCTCGACCCGGACCCGACGGCGCAGGCCCTGCTGACCGAGCGCGTACGGGCCGATCCGGCGCTGGCCGCAGCGGTGGCCGGCGCGTCCGACGCGGCCGCGGCACGGGACGCCGAGAACTACCGGGCCGCCGAGCAGGCGGTCAGGCGCAACGCCGAGCCCCGGCTGGTGCGCCGGCTCGGGCCCGAGCTGCGGCGCCGGCCGGAGGCGCTGAAGCTGCTGCTGGGAATGGAGGAGGCGGCCGCTCGCGGCGGCGAGTCGGGCGTGGAGACGGTGGCGCGCGAGGCATACCGGCTCTACGAGTACCTGTTCCGTCGCCTGGCGGCCGAGTTCCCGCCGCCCGACCGCCCGAGCTGGGCGGTGGGCGAGCGGACCGTCTCCACGGGAGTCGTACGAGCGGCGCTGCGGGCGGCGGCCAGGGACGTCGGGCTGGACGGTCTGCCCGGCGTCTACCTCGGCAGGCAGGTCGGCGACATCGCCGCCCACGGTTCCGCCGGGCGGTTGACCCCGCCGGAGCGGGGCTACGTCAACGAGCTGACCCCCTTCATCCTGATCGCCGCCGCCGACTCCAACAGCCCGCACCGCTCCAGGCACCCGCTGCGCGACCTCGCACGCGCCCGGCCGAAGGTCCTCACCCACCTGGACGAGCTGCGCCTGCTGCGCAACCGCGGGACCCACGCCACCCGGGACGCCACGGTCGAGGACGACATCGACTGGTGCCGCGAGCTGGCGATGGACGCCGCCCGTCTCGTCGTCTCGATGCCCCCGCCCTCCCCCGAAAGGAACTGACGGATCGATGTCGAAGCGCAACAGGCGTCACAGTGCCGGCGCCGCCCCCGAGAGGGCGGCCACGCCGGCCAAGGGCGCCGACGAGCTCGTGACGGCGGCGGAAGAGCTGGATACGGGCGACGAGCCGATTTCGGATTCCGACGTGACCGGCGAGGTGGACGCCGATCGGCTGCGGCGCGCCCTCGCTCGGGCGGAGGCCGCCCGCAGGCACGCCGACCAGCGGGCCGCCGTGCTCGACAAGAAGACCGAGGAGCTGGAGAAGGCCACCGCCACGCTGGCGCAGGAGCGGGCCGAGCTGCGGGAGCGTACGGAGGCGGCCGATGAGCTGGACAAGCGGCTGGCCGAGCGCCAGGCGCACCTGCTCGCTCTGGAGGAGGAGGCCAAGCGCGACTTCGCCGGCTACCGGCAGCGGCAGCTCGGCCTGCTCCGCGAGGAGCTGGACGAACGCCGCAAGGAGTTCGACGAGCGGCTGCGCGCGATGGAGACCGAGCACGATGCCCGGTACGCGCAGCGCGAGAAGGCGTTGCTCGACAGGGCCGCCGAGCTGGACCGCCGGGAAGCGCGCATGGATGCCAAGGAACTCGAGCAGCGGCGGCTCGACCGCCGCCTGAACGCCCGGCAGGAGCATCTGGATCAGGAGGTGGACGACCGGATGAGGGACCGGCTGGTCCAGCTGGAGAGGGAGCTGGAGCTGGCCCGTCACCACGCACGCAACCACCAGCGGCAGTCGGAGGCCATGCGGGAGCTGGCCGAGCGCCGGGCCGCCGAGCTGGCCCGGCACGAGGCCGCGTCCGTGGAGCTGGGGCGGTCCGTCCCGGAGGCGGCCGCCGAGCTGCGCCGGCTGCGGGCCGAGAACCGGGAGCTGCGGGCCGCCGCGTCGGCCCACCCCGTCGCGTCGGAGGAACGCCTGGCCGAGCTGGAGGCGCGCTGCCACGATCTGCGGATCGAGCGTGAAGAGTGGCTACGCGAGAACGCCGAGCTGCGCCGGCACGTCGCCGCGGCGGCGATCTCCACCACCGAACGGCAGAACGCCGCGATGATCAACGATGCCCTGAGGCGGCAGAACGAGGCGCTGGCCAAGGAGCTCGACCACCAGTCCGCGCTGCTCAAGCAGATGCAGAACCTGACCAAGGACAGCCCGCCCTTCCCCGCCTGCTCCGCGATGGACGACGACCCCGACTACCGGCTGCGCCCGCAACTGGACGACGAGCCGGTACGGCTGCGCGACTTCGTGGCCAGAGTGCGCGGCCGTATGGCCCTGGACCTGGGCCTGTACTACTCCGAGAGCGATCTGCGCTGCTTCGTCGCCGGGCTGGCGGCCAGCAGGCTGCACCTGCTGCAGGGCATCAGCGGCATCGGCAAGACCCGGCTGCCAGAGGCGTTCGCGCAGATCATCGGCGCCGGGCGGGAGACGGTCGCGGTGGCCGCCGAATGGCGCAGCCCGCAGGACCTGCTGGGTTACTACAACGCGTTCGAGCGGAAGTTCTACGAGTCGGAGTTCACGCAGAGCCTGTACAGGGCGCAACTGCCGCTGTTCAGGGAGAAGCCCTTCTTCGTGGTACTCGACGAGATGAACCTGTCGCACCCCGAGCAGTACTTCAGCGATCTGCTGTCGGCGCTGGAGCGCAAGGAGGGCGACCCCGCCGAGCGGCCGGTCATCCCGCTGATGACCGCCCCCGTCTCCCCCGCGCCCGCGTTGTTGCACGGCGGCCGCGCGCTGGAACTGCCCGGCAACGTCTGGTTCGTGGGCACCGCCAACCACGACGAGACCACGCTCAGGTTCGCGGACAAGACCTACGACCGCGCCCACGTGCTGGAGCTGCCGTCCAAGCCGAGGCGCTTCGAACCGGGCGAGAGCCGGCCTTTCGCATCGGTCTCTTTGAAGGCGCTGCTGGACGCCTTCACCGCCGCCGAGCGCAAGCACGCCGGTACGGCCGACGAGGTGCTGACCTTCTTCGACGACAGGCTGGGCGCGGAGTTGCGCGACCGCTTCGGGGTGTCCTGGGGCAGCCGGCTCGAACGTCAGGCCAGGAGCTTCGTCCCGGTCATGGTCGCGGCGGGCGGCGGCGTGTCGGAGGCGGCCGACCACCTGCTGGCCACCAAGGTGCTGCGCAAGCTCTCCGGCCGCGTCGAGATCCTGGCGGGCGACCTGCGGGAGCTGCGCGACGACATCACGCGCCAGTGGGGCGAGGCCTTCCCCGGCACCACCCCGGTCAAATCCCTGCGGCTTCTGGACCAGGAGATGCGTTCGATGGGGCAGTTGTGAGCGGCCGCGACGTGCTGTGGGACAGGCTCGCCGGCGGACTCGTGCCGGCGCCCGAGGGGACCGTCCTGCTGGGCCGCTACCAGATTCCCCCCGGAGAGCACGGCTTCGCCCTCGGCGGTGCGACCCTGGCTCCCCGGGCGTACCTCGCCGTGGGCGACGAACACTGGACCCTGCGGCGCGGCGGCGAGCGCTGGCGGGGCGACTTCGGCGGCGCTCCCACGCCGGAGCCCATCGTGATGGAGAGCATCGCGTTCGTGGCGGCGAAGGCGGCGGAGGCGCGCGACGCGCCGCTGAGCACGTGGACGGCCATTCCTCCCCTGGTCAGCGGCGTGACGGACCGGCTGGCCCGGTATCCGCTCGAGAACCAGCTCCGGGTGCGGTTCGGCCATCTCAAGGCGGCGTGCCACGAGCCGCACGCCCGGCTGCGTACCGAGCACGTCCTGACCCCGGTCAGCAAGGCACGGCGGATAACCTGGCGCACCGTGGTCCATCTGGCCGCGCACAGCGAGACCTGGGCCGCGCGCAGGATGCACGGGGTCGAGCCCGCCCGCCTGCTGACGCCCGTCCAGGTGGCCGACCACGACCTGTACGAGAACCGGGTGGTGGCCACCCTGCTCGACCGCCTCTGGCGGCACGTGCAGGTCAGGCTGGCCGAGATCGACAAGATCGACCTCATGGTCCGGCAGGGCAGGGACATGGTCCAGCAGGCGGAGGCCCGCCTGGACTGGCGGGAGAAGCACCGTCTGTACGCCTTCATCGCCGAGTTGCTCATGACCGAGGACCTGAACGGCCGAATCGAGCAGCGACGCAAGGAGCTCACGGCGCTGCGCGACGGGCTGGCCCTGCTGCTGACCTCTCGCCTGCGCGCGGGTGTGCGCGGCCCCTACACGGGTCCTCCCCGGCTGCGCCCGACCAACCTCTTCGACAACGACGTCCGCTACCGCAACTGCCGTCAGCTGTGGAACGCCGAGGTGGCGGCCCGCCGGGGCGCCGAGAAGCCCGCCGACCCCGTCCAGGCGCTGGCGGGCTGGTGCCGCGACTTCGCGGACTACTCGCTCGTGCTGGTGCTCAGGGCGCTGGAACAGGTCGCGCTCGCTCCCCCCGACGCGCCCGGACCGGCCGCCGGCGAGCCCGGCCCCGCCTACACGTACCGCGGCCGTCAGGTCCGGCTCGACCGCGAGCTCGACGACACCTTCTCCCTGCTGCTCGACGGCGAGCCCGTCCTGCGGATCGTGCCCGTCCCGCACGCGCTGACCGCCACGGGCGATCTGCCCGCCCTGGACCGGCACCTGGACGCCTTGAGAACGCCCTCCGCCGGCCCGGCGGCCGTGCTGTATCCGGGAGAGGGACCGGAACGCGCCGCGCTGCCGCTGGATCGCCGTCTCGCCGTCCACAGCTCGTGGGGAACGGACGGCCTGCCCAGGATGGTCCCGGTGAGCCCGACCGATCTCGGCAGCACGGCGAGGATCGCGCGGACGCTGCGGAGCGCGCTGGACGCCCGGATCATGCTGGACTACCCGGTATCGGTGCCGTGCCGGCTGTCGGGCGCCGAGGCCCTGGCCGCCCGGTTCGACTGGCTCGTCTGGAACGCCGGTCAGCTGACGGTGATCCGCCCGCCCGCACCGTACGAGCTCGGGCGACTCGACAGCGCGCTGGCCGGGCTCCGCGTCCGCGCGGACGCCGCCCGCCGCCAGGGTGACAACACCGAGGAACTGAACCGCCTGCGCGCGGACCTGCATGAAGCCGCGGATCGGGTGACGCGGCTCACCCACTGCCCCGTCTGCCCTCGCCCCGCCGCCCCGGCCGTGTTCGTCCCACGCGACCACGGCACCTACCGCTGCCAGTGTCAGGGCTGCTCCACCGCCTGGGAGACCCGCCGTTGCCCGCGATGCGAACGGAACCATCCGGTGCTGACCGTGCAGGGGCTGGCCGATCAGCGAGGTGGCGAAGGCGACCGGCTGGACGAGACGTTCTCGCAGGAGTTGCTCGCCGTACCCTGCTGGCGCAGGCCCCGCAGTTACATCTGCACATTCTGCGGACACTGCCCGGAGCCCGCGCGGGAGTCCTGCGCCCGCTGCTCCGCGGACAGTTCGCGCTGTGGCGGCAGCCGTGCGCCAGGCCTGGGAATGGGCGGCTCCCATTAAGGGGTAGCCGACAAGTCCGATACCCAGGGTGGGGCAGGGAACTCGTCGTCATGCGAAGGGCCCGTCACTATCTCTGCTGCGGAGTCAGGACGCGTCGGGTCCGGTCCCCGATCCAGGCCGCTTCGAGGATCGCGGTCAGGCTGGCGGTGTCGGCCGGGCCTGGATGGTTCTGGATCAAGCGGGTGACGCCACTGGCCATCTCCGCGAAGCGCGGGAGGTCGGCGCGTGCCACGCCGATGTCCGCCAATGTGGGAGGGATGCCGATGTCGGCAAGGAGCCCGTCGAGCCAGGTGAGGAACACATCTGCGGCCTCGGCGTCCGAGGCGTCGGTCACGTCGAGCCCGCACACCCCGGCGAGGACGGCCAACCGGTCGCTGATGGAATCCTTGGCCGCGTCCAGCGCGTAGGGCAGCAGCAGTCCGACGCCCAGGCCGTGCGGTGTGTGGGTGGCTGCGCCGATGGGGTACTGGAGGGCGTGCGGAGCCGCGGTGCCCGCGTGGGCAAATGCGAGCCCGGCCAGCATCGACCCATAGGACATGTCCGCGCGCGCGTCCTTGTCGCCTCCGTCCTTGACGGCACGGGGTAAGCTGCGGGCGATCCGCTCCGCGGCCAGGAGCGCGTAGTGATCGGTGATCGGGTTGCGGCCGAGGAAGACCTGCTCCACCGGGTCGCGCGGTCCGTGGGCCCGGGGTCGCGCGGTGTAGCTCTCCACCGCGTGACAGAACGCGTCGATGCCGGAGTGGGCAGTGACGGTCGCGGGGCAGGTGTAGGTGAGCTCGGGGTCGACGATGGCGAAGTCGGGCACGATGTGGACGCTGGAGACCCCCACCTTCAGCTCGCGGTCCGGGTCGGTCAACACCGAGACGGGCGTGAGCTCGGAGCCGGTGCCTGACGTCGTCGGGACCGCGACGAGAGGAATCGTCGGCCCCGGCACCTTCGACTCGCCGTAGAAGTCGCGCGGCGTCCCACCGTGGCGCCGGATGACGCCGACGATTTTGGCGAGGTCGATCACCGTGCCACCCCCGATGGCGAGGATCACGTCGGCGTCCACCTCTGCGGCGACCGAGACGGCCAGGGCGACATCGGCGAGTGGCACGTCCGGAGTCGCGTCGGCAAACACCCCGACGACTGCGACCTTCTCCCGCACGGCGGCCACGATCTCGGCCACGCCCGGCTGCCCCAGAAGAACCCGGTCGGTCACGATGAGGACTCGCGAGCCACACTCGGCCACCACTCGTGGGATGTTCTGCGCGACCCCTTCACCCACGATCAGCTGGCGTGGTCCACGGACGGTCTCAAGCATGTCAGTGCCTCTCTGGAACGTCGGCGGTGATGTGCTGGGCGGACGCGCCGAAAGGGCTGATCGCCCCATCCACCGCCGCGGCCGCGTCTGTGGCGCGCACACCGGCGGAGTCGACGGCGTCCCCGGGTGCCGGCGGATTCGTGCCGACCATGGCCCGGGTCCCGCCCCACGGGTGGAGGCCGGTCAGGTCATGTGTGCACAGGGCGCGGTGATCCTCGGCGGGCACCCGGAGCAGCAGGCCAGTCACGGTAGGTCGATCGCCGCGTAGGTGACGTCGAGGTACTCGAGGACGCCCTCGTGCGACCCCTCCTTGCCGATCCCGGACTGCTTCACGCCTCCGAACGGAGCTGACGGGTCCGAGATCAGACCACGGTTGATGCCGACCATCCCCGTCTCCAGCCCCTCGGCGAACCGGAGCGCCCGCTGGAGGTCACGGGTGAAGACGTATCCGGCCAGGCCGTGCTCGGTGTCGTTGGCCTTCGTGATCACCTCGTCGTCGGACGTGAACGAGATGATCGGCGCCACCGGGCCGAAGATCTCCTCCTGCAGTATCCGCGCGTCGTCGGGCACGTCGACGAGGACCGTGGGCGGGTAGAAGTGGCCCGGCCCATCCGGACGCTCGCCGCCCACCAGGACACGGGCACCGCGATCGACCGCGTCGGCGACGAGCTCGTCGATCTTGGTGACCGAGGCCTCGTCGATCAACGCCCCGACGTCCACGCCGTCGTCGAGACCATGGCCCACCGAGAGCGCGCCCATCCGCTTGGCGAAGCGCGCCGTGAACTCCTCGCGCACCGGCTCCTCGACGTAGATTCGGTTGGCCGCGATGCAGGACTCCCCGATGTTGCGCATCTTGGCCACCATGGCACCGTCGAGCGCGACGTCCAGGTCCGCGTCGGCACACACGATCAAGGCCGCGTTGCCGCCCAGTTCCATGGAGGTGCGCAGCACGTTGTCCGCCGCCTGTCGTAGCAGCACGCGCCCGACCTCGGTCGACCCGGTGAACGACAGCTTGCGGGTCCGGCGGTCGGCCAGCAGTGCCGAGACCACCTCGCCGGAACGCTTGGTTGTCACGACGTTGACGACGCCCGCGGGAACGCCGACCTCCTCCATGATGCGGGCCAGGAAGAGCATGGTGAGTGGCGTCTGGGCGGCCGGCTTGGTGATCGTCGTGCAGCCCGCCGCCAGCGCAGGAGCGATCTTGCGGGCACCCATGGCCAGCGGAAAGTTCCAGGGCGTCACGAAGACGCACGGTCCGACCGGCTTCGGCACGGTGAGCACGCGATATCCACCAGCGGGAGCGGTGTTGTAGCGCCCTTCGACGCGCACCGCCTCCTCGGCGAACCAACGGAAGAACTCGGCGCCGTAGGCCACCTCTCCCCGAGCCTCGGCGAGCGGCTTGCCCATCTCGAGCGTTATCAGCCGGGCGACCTCCTCGGATCGCTCGGTCAGTGCCCGGTACGTCGCGGTCAACAACTCTGACCGTTTTCGCGGCGGGGTCGCCGCCCACTCCGCCATCGCCGTGCTCGCCGCGTCCAGAGCGGCGAGCCCGTCGACGACGTCGGCGTCCGCCACCTCGGCGATGGTCTTGCCGGTGGCCGGGTCCTCGACGGCAAAGGTGGCTCCGCCAGCGGCGTCGCGCCAGGCGTCGCCGATCCGGAGCCGCCGGTGCTCGGGGGCCAGGACGTTCATCGGGTCACTCATAGCGTCGCCTCCTGTGATGTTCTTGGTGATGTCCGGCGTGACCTCGGCGATCGCGCCACGCGCGTTGACGAACGGGTCACACGACCTCGTCGGGGCCGAGGTCGCCGAGCGGGCGAACGTGGCCTTGGCCCTGGCCGCAGGGCGACGCCCCGCGACACCGATCGCCTTCTCGGGCCATGGCTGCTTCGGCGTCGTCAGGCCGTGCTAACCCGTGATGCCGATGCTCGATCGCCACGTGCGGGCGCATGGCGACGTCGCCGCCCTGTGTTGTTACCTCCCGGGCGGTTACCTCCCGGCCTCGGACAGCGCCAGCCCGGTGCCCGCATCGAACAGGTGCGCACGGTCCAGGTCGACCGTCACCTGCAGCCGCTCGCCCGGCGTACCGATGAAGGTGGGTCGTGCCTTGACCTTGAAGATCTCCGTCCCCACTCGGACGTCGACCACCGTCCGGTCACCGAGCGGCTCAAGGCCGTAGAGCTCACCCGGCAACGACGCGTCCCCACGCCGCTCGACGGACAGGTCCTCCGCGCGGAGGCCCAGCAGCAGCGGACGACCGTCCTCAGCCGTGGTCCAGCGGGGCCGCGGCAGCGTCCAGCCTGCCGCCCCGACCAGACGATCTCCCTCGGCGTGGCAGGCGAGCAGGCCGATCCGCGGGCTTCCGACGAATCCCGCGACCCACTGGTTGGCCGGACGCTCGTACACCTCGGCCGGCGTGCCGACCTGTTGCACTTTCCCCTCCTTGAGGACCGCGACCTGGTCGGCCATGGACAGGGCCTCGACCTGATCGTTGGTCACGTAGACGAAGGTCGCTCCGAGGCTCCGGTGGATGCGGGTGAGTTCGGTGCGCATCTCGACGCGGAGCTTGAGGTCGAGGTTCGTCAGCGGCTCGTCCATGAGAAACGCGCGCGGGCGACGGACCAGCGCCCGGGCCAGGGCGACACGCTGCATCTCACCGCCCGACATCTGCGCCGGACGACGCTGCAGCAGACGTTCGATGTGCAGCAGGCTCGACATCCGCTCGACGGCAGCGGCGATCTCGCTCGAAGAACAGCGGCGTGCCCGAAGCGGCGATGCGATGTTCTCGTACGCCGTGAGTTTCGGGTAGAGGGCGTAGCTCTGGAAGACCATGGCCAGGTCGCGTGCGGCCGGGGGGTCAGCGGTCGCGTCTCTCCCGTCCAGGTGCACCGACCCGGCGTCGAGCTTCTCAAGGCCGGCGATCGCTCGCAGGGTCGTCGTCTTGCCTGCCCCTGAGGGGCCGAGCACGACGAAGAACGAGCCGTCCGGCACGTCCAGCGTCACCCCGTCCAGGGCCTGGACCTTACCGAAGGACTTGCGCAGCCCCTGCACTGCCAGGGTTCCCATCAGGCCACCAGCTCTTCCGTGCTCACGTCGTAGACCGGCGGGGGTCCGCCGGTGTGCCGCAGCCCGACCGGTGCGTCAGCGGCGAAACGGACAGTCGGCGGCATCCGAACCCGTACGTCGCGCTGGCCGCCGTGGTCAACCACGTAGATGATCTCGTCGCCCAGCCACTCCGCCGAGACCACGCGGGCCGGGACCGAACCTTCCGCCCCTGGTTCTGTGACTTCCAGCGCCTCCGGCCGGACGCCCGCGACCAGGCGACGGTCGCGCGGCAGGCCCGACGGTGGCGTGAGGTCCAGTCCGCCCTGACCGCGCAGCTTCCCGTCGGCCACCTCCACCTCGATCAGGTTCATCGGCGGGGAGCCGATGAACGCGGCGCAGAAAAGACTCGCCGGACGGTCGTAGACTTCCAGCGGCGTGCCGATCTGCTCGACGCGGCCCTTGTTGAGGATGGCGATTCTGTGACCGAGCGACATCGCCTCGACCTGGTCGTGGGTGACGTAGACCATCGTCGCCCCCAGCTCCCCCTGCAGGTGCTTGATCTCCGTGCGCATGTCCTCCCTCAGCTCCGCGTCCAGATTGGTGAGGGGTTCGTCCATGAGGAATGCGCGCGGTCGCCGCACCAGGGCGCGGGCGAGCGCGACGCGCTGCTGCTCCCCGCCGGACAGCCGGTGCGGTCGCCGGTCCAGGAGCGGGGTGAGCCGCATCAGCCGGGCGGCCTCGTCGACCCGCTCGCGCACCTCCGCCTTGGGCAGTCCCTCGGCCCGCAGTGGGAACGCCAGGTTGTCGCGGGTTCTGAGATGCGGGTAGAGAGCGTAGAACTGGAACACCATGGCGATGTCGCGCTCGGCCGGCGGCAGGTCGTTGACCAGCGTGTCGCCGATGCGGATGTCGCCCGTCGTCTGCCTCTCCAGACCGGCTATGGCCCGCAGCGTGGTCGTCTTGCCGCAACCCGAAGGGCCGAGCATCACGAACAGCTCGCCGTCGCCGATGGACAGGTCCACGTGCTCAACGGCGACCGTCCCGTCCGGGTAGCGCTTGTGCAGGGCGGTCACCTCGATGCCCGCCATCAGCGTCGCACCGCCCCGAGCGTCACACCGGCGACGAGGTGCTTGCGCACCAGGTAGGCGAAGACGAGCACCGGTAGGGCGAACACCACGGAGGCGGCGGCCACGAGACCCCAGTCCACGGTGGTTCCACCGATGAGGCCGGCGATGGCGGGTGGGGCCGTCCGCACGCTGTCGCTGGAGGTGAGGAAGATGGCGAACACGAACTCGTTCCACGAGAAGATGAGAGCGAAGACCGCCGTCGCGGCGATGCCCGGCAGGAGCAGGGGAAGGGTGAATCGCCAGAACGCCTGCAAGCGGGTGTAGCCGTCGAGCATGGCGGCATCCTCGTACTCCGCGGGCACCTCGTCGACGAACCCCTTCATCATCCAGATCGTGAACGGGACGTTGAACGCGGCGTAGATGAGGATCAGGCCGAGCTTGCTGTCGATGAGCCCGACTTGGCGGTACATGAGGAAGATCGGGATCACGACCACCACGGGTGGCATGAAGCGGGTGGACAAGATGAAGAACAGTTGGTCCTTCTTGGCCTTCACGCTGAAGCGTGAGTAGGCCCAGGCCGCAGGGACCCCCAGCACGGTGGCCAGCGCCGTGGAGACCCCGGCGACCACGACGGAGTTGAGGAACGCGACGGACAGGGCCGAGCGACCGCTGCCGGAGGCGGCGAACACGTCCTTGAAATGGTCCAGAGTGACCTTGAAGTCGAAGAACTTGGCCGGGATGGCGTAGACGTCCCGGTTCTCCTTGATGGACGTCTCGATCATCCACAGCGCCGGAAAGAGCATCACGACGGCCAGCACGGTCAGCAGCGCGACCTCCAGCACGGAGCGGCCACGGCCGCCGAAGCGACGTGCGGGGGGCGTGTGATGCCGGCCAGGACCTGTGGACACGGCCTCGTCGACGGAGACGGCCATCAGTCCTCCTTGAGCTTGTTCAAGTAGCGCAGGTAGAGCTGCGTCAGGACGATGACGACGAGGACCATGAGGATCCCGTACGCCGAGGCGGTTCCGGTGTTGAAGCCCAGGAACCCGACCTTGTAGACGTGGAACGACAACGTCTCGGTGGAGACCCCCGGACCTCCGTTGGTGAGGATGTAGACGAGGTCGAACAGCCGGAAGGCCTCGATGGCCCTGAACAACACGGCGATGAGGAGCAGCGGCCACACCAGCGGAAGAGTGATGGTGCGGAACTTGAACCACTCGGACGCCCGATCGATCGAGGCGGCCTCGTACAAGTACTTGGGAACCGCGGTAAGGCCCGCGAGGGCGATGAGCATGATGAACGGCGTCCATTGCCAGGTGTCGACCACGATCAGGGAAATCAGGGCCGTTCGCTGCCGGGTGAGCCACTCCACCTGCCCGAGGCCGAGCGAGCCGAGCATGCTGTTGATCACCCCGAACTGCGCGTCGAGCATGAATCGCCAGAACAGCCCGACCACGACCGGCGACAGCATCATCGGAACCAGGAACAGAGTGGTCAGCAGTCCTCGCCCGCGCGTGCGCCGTGAGATCAGGTAGGCGATGGCGAAACCGAGCACGGTCTGCAGGGTGACCGCGCCGACGACGTAGATCAACGTCGTCAGGGCCCTCAGGTGGACCTGCGCCGAAGCCAGGATGGCGGTGTAGTTCTCGAACCAGACGAAATGGGCCGGCCCCCGCGGGTGGCCGAGTAGTCGGTGAAAGACAGGTACAACGCCCACAGCAACGGGAAAACCGACATCGCGAGCAACAGCAGCAGCGCGGGCGAGATGAACGCCACGGCGAGCGTGCGGTCGCTCAAGCGGCGGGACCGACCCGGTGCAGGCGGCGTCGCGGACGCCACCTGCCCGGGGTGGTCGGTCGTCAGAGGGACGGCGTCACTCACAGTCCGCCGCCGCCCTTGCGGTTGCCGGAGTCGAGCACGCTCTGCTGCTGCTTGGCGATCTCGTCGAGCGCGTCCTTCGGCTTCTTCGCGCCGTTGAGAGCCGCGTTCACGTTGGTGTTCTCAATGTCGACGAGGCGCGCGTACTCGGGCACGTTCCACATGTCCCGCATCCGCGGAACCGAGTCGGCGTACACCTTGTTGAACGGCCCGGCATTGAGGAACTCGGGCGACTCCAGGGCGTCCGTACGCGATGGCACGCCACCGGCCGCGGCCCACTTCTTCTGGATGTCAGCCTGCTCGAACCACTTCATGAAGTTCAGGGCCTCCGCCTGGTTCGCCTTTGGGGAGTAGGCCGACACGTGCATCCCCATGCCGCCGAGAGGCACCAGGTTCGTCTTCTGGCTGGGCAGGGGGGCAAAACCCAGCTTGTCGAGAATCTGCTCCCGCGTGGTGCCGAGCGTCGACTGCTTCGGGTCGAGCAGGCCGCCGCTCGCGGCGATCCAGTTGAACGCGATGCATGCCTTGCCCTGGGCGACCGCCGCGTTCACCTCGTCGATGAACCAGTTGCCGGAGCCCTTGGCGGTAAGCGGCTTCATCTTGTTGACCAGGACGTCCATCGCCTCCTGGCCCGCAGCGTCGTTGAGGACGCCGTCGATCTTGCGCGTCTTGGCGTCCCAGAGGTTGCCGCCGTAGACGCCGTTGACCGTGTTGTAGGTTACGGCCGCGGCGTCGGAGCCGTTGGCCTGGTGGAAAGCCAGCCCGCTGACGCCGGGGTGGTCCGCCTGGCACTTCTCGGCGACTGAGATCATCTCGTCCCACGTCTGCGGTGGCTTGTCGCCGATCAGGTCCTTGCGGTAGATCATCGTCCAGGTGTCGCCGAGCAGCGGCAGTCCGTACATGCTGGCGTTTTCGTCGCGCTTGCCGGTCTCCGCCTGGGGGTACTGGCCGTAGGCCGCCAGGAGGTACGGGTTGTAGGCCTTGACGTCGATGTTCTTCTTGACGAAGTCGGTGATGTCGAGGATGTTGCCGTTCGTCACGGCCTCGCCGATGTGTTGCGAGTCCAGGATCGGGATGTCGAAGTCGGTCTTGTGCGCCGCGAACTGGGTGAACATCGCGTCGTGCCAGTTCGCGTTCGGCACGGTGTTGACCTTGATGGTCACGTTCGGCCGCTCCTTGGTGTACTCCGCGTTCGCGAAGGCTTCCAGCGCGTGGGCGGGGGGCCAGTCGAACCAGATGAACTTGAGGGTCAGCGGGTCCTTGGTGAGCTCCGGGATGGTCGCCGGCGCCTTGGGGGCGCTCGCCTGCGCGCCGTCGTCCTGGCCGCAAGCCGCCATGGTCGTGGCCGCCAACATGGCCGCCGTCGCCAGCCGCACCGTTCGACGGGGAACGGACAGTCGTCCTATTCGCTGTGGATACCGCATCTTCTTGCCTGCTTTCCGGATGGGGACCTCTGGAGCCTTGCTGCGCGCTGCGCCGAGCAGTTTCTGGGGGGGTGTTCAGGCGTGTTGCCGGCTGTCGCAGGGGCTGGCCCGCAGACCGGCGTCACGAGTGCGTCGCGACGTAATGGAGCTTCAAGCAGTCGAGAAGTCCTTTTGGTCCTTATCGGCCCGGTGGCGAATCGAGTAGGACGTCGAGCATGCTCATAGGAGCTCCAACTGATCGAAGCGGAGCGATGGCGGGGGGTTCCGCGATGGGTGAAGGATGGCCGGCATCCGCCACCTTTCCTATACGATCCGAGTGGGGGCGTCAACATCCCGCAGCGCTGCGACCGAAGTCAACAGGTTCCGGAAAACGTAAGAAAGGACCTCTTGTCACGATGGACGACGAAGTGATGATCGCGCGGCGCCCTGGGGCCATGACGGGCGGAACGCCGCCGGGAAGATCTCGCGGCCGGCTCGCCGACGAGGTGTACGACACGCTGCTCGGACAGCTGATGTCGCTACGGATCGAGCCTGGCTCCCGCGTCACGATCGACGCCCTGGCGCGAGAGCTGGGGGTCTCGCAGACGCCGATCCGAGACGCTCTCAACCGGATGGAGGCCGAGGGCCTGGTCGTGCGTGTGCCCCATGCCGGCTATCGCATTCCCCCCCAGATCACCCGTCAGCGATTCGAGGACATGCTTGAGCTCCGCCTCCTCCTCGAACCGGCAGCGGCGCGCAGATCCGCCGAACGCGCATCCCCGAAGCAGGTGGCCGGTCTACGACGACTGCTGGAGGAGATGGCGGAACTGGAGGGAGGCAACGGGATCATGGCCTATGGCGCCTTCGGGCTACGCGACGCCGCTTTTCACGATCTCGTCGCCCTGAGCGCGGAGAACCAGGTCATCCGCGAAGCGCTCGCTCGCCTGCACACGCATGTGCACCTGTTCCGGCTTCTCCACGACACCCAGGTCACTCACCTGGCCATGGCCGAGCACGAAGAAGTCGTGGCCGCGATCGCCGCGCGTGACCCCGACGCCGCCGCCTACGCCATGCGCCGGCACATCCTGCTGTCCGGCGAACGGTTCCGGCGATTGTTCGACGAGGTCAAGGACGCGGACGAATGACGGTAAAGGCTTGACGGGCGGGCCGGGCCGAGGAATGCTAACCGCAATCGGATCGGATCCGATCGGATCCACCTCACCC